>DRQB01000112.1 GCA_011330645.1 Campylobacterota bacterium
AAAATATTTTAATAAAATAAATTTTATTAATCCTCCATTTAAAATAAAATTATATCGTTTACTCAAGGATAATGAATTAAAAAAGTCTTCATTGATAAGTCGAACTTTAGATATATCATATTTTTCAGCCAAATCAATCACAATCTTATATATTTCAGGAATTAAGTGAATATGTCTATGACTATCAAGATGTGATATCGTTATCCCTAAATCATGTACTCGTAATATTTGTAATTCAAATTCCTTTTTTACTTCACTAAGAAAATCTTTGTGAAATATACTTTTACGGATAATTGATAAATAACCCAAATTAAAAATACCTTGTTTGTTAGTATAAAACAAACAAGAATGCAAAGCTTTCCCATATGTCAAATTTAGATGTATCCCAATCTTCAATTCTTCTCTATTTTTTAATCCTAATATTGCATTTTCAAAATAGTCACAATTAGACATAATACTTGCATGAGTTATTTTTCCTTTATCATATCCTTCAAAAATAGCTTTATTTGTACCTGGAGTCATACCTAAATCATCTGCATTAACAATAATATTATTCATGAAAATTTACCATGTTTTTAATTGTATATAATGGTCTGTTTTTAGATTCAATATGAATTCTTCCTACATATTCTCCAATAACACTTAAAACAAATAAATTAGCTGAGCCAAGTATAGTAATTGTTAACATTAAAGTCATAAAACCTGGTGCTTCATTACCATAGAATAGCCATTCCAAGAAAAAATAAAAACCTAAAAAAAGTGAAAAAATAAAAATTGTTACTGAAAAAAGTAATGCAATCCTCAATGGTTTTATAGAAAATGCTAATATGCTGTCAATTGCCAAATTAGATAATTTTATATAATTATATTTTGATTCACCACTGTATCGTTTAGGAGCAATAAACTCAACTGTTGTGGTATCTTTTTTTGCATTAATAATATATAAAAGACCTCTAAATAATCTTGAGTTCTCTTTATATTTTTTTAATATCTCTACATAATATCTATCTATCAATCTAAAATCTGGAGTATTTGTTTCCATATCATATTCAGATAAATAATTTAAAGTTTTATAATAAATTAATGAGAGAATGTTATAAAAAAATGATTTTTCTTCGTTGTCACTTCTTTTTGTCAATACAATTCTACTACCATTCTCCCATCTTTGGATTAATTCAGGTAATAAAGATGGAGGATGTTGTAAGTCTCCATCCATAAATATAATAGCATCTCCTCTTGAAAAATCCATACCTGCACTCATTGCGATTTCATGCCCATAATTTGTAGTAAAATTCAATAGTTTTATACGTGTATCTCTTTGTGCCAACAACTCAATTGTATTCTCAGTTTTATCAGAACTTCCATCATTAACAAAAATCAATTCATACTCAAAATTTTGAGGTACATGTAACCATATTTCATCAATCAGTTTTTGAATATTACTTTCTTCATTATATACAGATATAATAAGTGATATTATCTTCATAAATTTATCTCACTTTCATATTTTTTTGTTATGTGACAATTATATTTACCTAAATACCATTCAATTGTTTTAACAATACCTGTCTCAAAATTTTCTGCAGCAGACCAACCTAGTTCATCTTCTATTTTACTTGCATCAATCGCATAACGTCTATCATGTCCCGCTCTATCTTCTACATAATTAATTTGTTTTGTATAACTTACATTTTTAGGTACTAAAATATCGAGGATTTCACACACTTTTTTAGCAATATAGTTATTATTTCGTTCATTACGTCCTCCTATATTATAAACTTCACCAACTCTTCCTCTATGGTATGCCATATCAATCCCAGTACAATGATCTAGAACATAAAGCCAATCACGTATATTTTTTCCATCACCATAGATAGGAATCGCTTTTCCTTCTAATGCATTTCGAATAATTGTGGGAATAAGTTTTTCATCATGCTGTTTCGGACCATAATTATTAGAACAATTTGTAATAATTGTATTCATTCCATAAGTATGAAAATAGCTACGTATAATCATATCACTACCTGCTTTACTTGCCGAATAAGGTGAGTTAGGTGCATATGGTGTTGATTCAGTAAATAAACCTTCTTCCCCCAGCGTACCATATACCTCATCTGTAGAAATATGATGGAAACGACATTTTTCATATCCTTTTTTATATAAAAAAGGTTTTTCCATCCATTTTTTATATGCAACATCAATCAATACGAAGGTACCATTAACATTTGTTTCAATAAAAACTCCTGGGTTTTTAATAGAATTATCTACATGACTTTCTGCAGCAAAGTGTATAACACCTTGTATTGCATATTTATCAAATAATTTTTCTATAAGTTCTCTATCACAAATATTACCTTGTATAAATGTATAATGACTACTTTCTTCTACTTCCATTAGATTCTTAAGATTACCTGCATAAGTAAGAAGATCAAGGTTGATAAGATGATATTCTGGATATTTTTCTAAAAAATAAGGTACAAAATTAGATCCAATGAAACCTGCACATCCTGTAAGTAAAATTGTTTTTTGACTACTCATAATATTTCTCATTATATAGATTATCAGAAAAATCAAATACCTCTGCATTTGCAAGCAATGGTTGTTTAGTATCTTTATCTGAAAGAAGTACTTTCTCCAACTCAATATTCCAATCTATACCAATCGTAAAGTCATTATATAATATACCTCTATCATACTCTGGGGCATAATAGTTATCGACCTTATAAGAAAATATAGCTGTGGGTGATGTTACAAGAAAACCATGTGCAAAACCTCTAGGAACAAAAAGTTGTTTTTTATTTTCATCTGAAAGCTCTATAGCAACATATTTCCCATAGGTAGGAGAACCTTTACGAATATCCACAGCAACGTCAAGGACACTCCCCTCTATTACCCTTACAAGTTTACTTTGAGAAAAAGGAGGAAGTTGATAATGTAATCCCCTCAATACACCAAAAGATGATTTAGATTCATTGTCTTGAATAAAATCAACTTTATGACCTACAACATTTTCAAAAAGGTCTTTTCTAAATGTTTCTGTAAAATAGCCTCTATCATCACCAAAAATTTTAGGTTCGATAAGTAGAACACCTTCTATTTTTGTTTTACTTATTTTCATTGTTTAACCTTCACATACTCTTTTTTCAATATGTTTCCATATATCTACAGCCATAGAATCTGGTAGTTCTACATCATCAAAAGTTAATTCTTCCCCTTCTGAGATATGACGTTTAACAATCGCATTTTTCATGAGTCCAATGGGCACATGTCCTTTATGTTCTTTAATTTTAACAGCAATACCACGTACATCAAAACTTCCGATTCCTTTCACAATAGTTTCCCCTGGTTTTAAGTTTCTTTTTGCAATAGTTGTCGTACTAATAGTAGGATGGGAACTATTATCAAGAAGTATACCTCCCCCCTTTAATACTCTATCTACCGTCTTAAACATTTCAAGATGACAAAAGTGATATGGTCTATCAAGTACATAATAAGGTCCATCTCCCATTTTATAATAACGTAGGGCATCTGCTTGATTAGTATTATGTTCAGCCGCTATAAATACACCCTGTTTCAATGTGGAAGAAAGTACATAGTCACTAATTGGCGTACCAATTTCTTTGGCTTTTTGGGCTAATATTGTTCCACCATGTAACGTGTCATCATCTGCAATACCAAGAAGACCATCTTGAGCAATTGTAGCGTGAAAAGCATTGGCAATAAACGTTTGTTCTATTTGTACTTTTGTACCATCTGTAAAAGAAGTTACCATGTCTAAACTAATCCCAGATTTGTTTCCCCAATATTCCATATCCTCTAAAGTTGGATGATGATTAAGATAGCCCTTTATATTTCCATAAACTAAGGGTTTAAATCCCATAGCAATGGCTTCTTCATGTAACATAGCTAAAACTCCCGGTTGATCCCCTTCAGCTTCTGTAACAAGTCCCTTATCTACAAAATATGAGCCCACAGTCACATGAAACTCAGAATTCATTGTAACCACAGGAATACCTGCTTTTAAAATCTTATCTATCGTTTCACAAGCATAAATAGCATCCCCACTACATTCAACAATAAGATCAGACTCAGAGATAAGTTCCTCAAGATTATTTGTCATATTTTCATTACAAGGGAAATCTTTTCTCTTCTCAATTGTGCTACGTGTAAGTATTTTTTTCAAGGTATGATGAGGATGATCAGATAATAGGTTTATAAAACCTCTTGCGATAAACCCTGTTCCAATTACACTAATTTTACTCATAGTATATCCTTACTTTTCTTTTGCCATTTCAAGCATATATTGACCATATTCCGTCTTTTTAAGAGGTTGGGCAAGAGCAATCAGTTCTTTACTGCTAATCCATCCTTTATAATGGGCTATTTCTTCAATACATGCCACTTTATACCCTTGTCTTTGTTCTACATTCTGTATAAATAAACTTGCTTGAGCAAGGCTTTCATGTGTACCTGTATCTAACCATGCATACCCTCTCCCCATCAATTCAACATTGAGTTTTTTTCTTCTTAGATATTCTTGATTAATTGATGTGATTTCTAATTCACCACGCTCTGAAGGTTTTATTGTTTTTGCAATTTCAATGACATCATTATCATAAAAGTAAAGGCCAGTAACTGCATAATGACTTTTAGGATTTTTAGGTTTCTCTTCTATAGACACAACATGATAGTCTTCATCAAATTCAACCACACCAAAGCGTTCTGGATCTTTTACATAATATCCAAAAACAGTTGCTCCGTCTTCAAGTGTTGCTGCTTTTTCAAGACGAGGAGTAAGTCCTGGGCCATAATAGATATTATCCCCTAAGATAAGACAAACACTCTCATTACCTATAAATTTTTCTCCAATGATAAAAGCATCCGCCAATCCTCGCGGAGTGTCTTGAATGGCATAAGAAAGCTTCATACCCAAGACCGATCCATCTCCCAATAACTCTTCAAATCTATGGGTGTCTTGTGGGGTTGAAATAATTAATATTTCAGATATTCCAGCTAACATCAATACAGAAAGAGGATAATAAATCATTGGTTTATCATAAATAGGAAGCAACTGCTTTGATATCACTTTTGTGATAGGATAAAGCCGTGTACCACTTCCTCCTGCCAATATAATGCCTTTCATTTTATCTCCTTAAATTTTATAAAAATCCCTATACCATTTTATAAATTCAGAAACACCATACCCTAAAGATGTCTCTGGTTTATAGTCAAATGTTTGAGTTAGTTCTGTCGTGTCTGCGTATGTAGATTCAACATCACCAGGTTGCATAGGTAGCATATTCTTCTCAGCTACTTTACCTAATGCATTCTCAATTGTTACAATAAACTCCATTAAATCAACTGGGGCATTATTTCCAATGTTATAGATATGATATGGTGCAGAAGAACTCTGTATTTCTGGGTCTTTGGCATTCCAATTTTCATTTTTCTTTGCTGGATTGTCTATTACTTTTATGATACCTTCAACAATATCATCTATATAGGTAAAATCCCTACTCATTTTTCCATAGTTAAATACTTTAATAGCTCTATCATTCAATATAGCATCGGTAAAAAGCATCGGTGCCATATCTGGTCTTCCCCATGGTCCATAGACTGTAAAAAAACGTAATCCTGTAGTCTGTATGCCATAAAGATGGCTATAAGTATGTGCAAGCATTTCATTTGACTTTTTTGTTGCTGCATACACACTAACTTGATGTTCCGTTTTATCTGATGTTTTAAAAGGCTGTGATTTATTTAATCCATAGACAGAAGAACTAGAAGCATAAGCAAGATTTTTCACATTATGGTGTCTACAACCTTCTAAAATATTTAAAAAACCAAGTACATTACTCTTAATATAGGCATGAGGGTTTTCTAGTGAATATCGTACGCCAGCTTGTGCTGCTAAATTACACACAGCATCAAATTTTTCCTTTTCAAAAAGTGTGTTCATCCTCTCTTTATCTGATAGATCAAGTTTCATAAATTTGTGTTTGGGAAAAGATTTTGATGTAACCAAAGTATCTTCTTTTATTTCATCTTCCAAAATTCCTAATTCTTTCAAACGTCCATACTTCAAATTTACATCATAGTAATTATTAATATTATCAATACCTACTACTTCATCGCCACGTTCGAGCAACTTTTTTGCCAAATGGTATCCAATGAATCCTGCTGTACCTGTTACTAAAATTTTCATATACTAATCACTTCCAAATAAATCACGTGTATACACTTTTTCTTTCACATCATTAAGAACATCTGCATGTCTATTTGCTACTATCACATCAGATATCTGTTTAAAACTATCTAAATCCCTGATAACTCTAGAATGAAAGAAACTCTCATCTTTAAGTGTAGGTTCATAAAACACAACTTCTATCCCTTTAGCTTTAATTCTTTTCATAATACCTTGAATCGAAGATGCCCTAAAATTATCTGAACCACTTTTCATCACCAAACGATAAACCCCAACAATTTTTGGATTTTTAGAAATAATATTATCTGCAATAAAATCTTTTCTTGTACTATTTGCATCAACTATTGCCCCTATTAGACTATTAGGCACATTTTGATAATTTGCCCTTAGCTGCTTTGTATCTTTGGGTAAACAATATCCCCCATAACCAAAAGAAGGATTATTATAATGATTCCCAATACGAGGATCTAACCCTACTCCTTCTATAATTTGTTTACTATCTAAACCTTGTGCTGCAGCATAAGAATCAAGTTCGTTAAAATACGCAACTCTCATAGCAAGGTAAGTATTGGAAAAAAGTTTAACCGCCTCAGCTTCTGTTGAATCTGTAAACAGAATATCAATATCTTCTTTAATGGCACCCTCAGCCAAAAGATTTGCAAAAACTTTAGCCCGTTCTGATTTTTCACCTACAATAATGCGCGAAGGGTAAAGATTATCATAAAGAGCTTTTCCTTCTCGTAAAAATTCTGGAGAGAACATAATGTTTTCACAATTTAATGTTTTTTTTATTTCTTCAGTATAACCTACAGGAACTGTCGATTTAATCACCATGGTAGCTTTAGGATTAATCTTCAATACATCCTTCATCACGGACTCAACAGAATGAGTATTAAAATAATTTGTTTGGGTATCATAATCTGTTGGTGTAGCAATAATAATGAAGTCTGCATTTTTATATGCTTTTTCTTTATCTAAAGTGGCTGTAAAATTTAATGGTTTATTTTGAAGGTAATCTTCTAGTTCTAAATCGTCTATGGGTAGTATTTTATTGTTAAGCATTTCTATCTTTTCAGGCACAATATCAAGAGCAACTACTTCATTATGTTGTGCTAATAATATACCATTTGAGAGACCTACATATCCTGTTCCTGCTATAGCTATTTTCATCTCTTATCCTCATAATAGAAATAATGCAAAGTAAAAAATAAAGAAAACAAGGAGTTAGAAAAGTTTTTAGTGTTAGGTATGTTTTGATTTACATGAAAAAGATATCTAGTAAGCACTTTTCATAACGTTGACTCCTTTTTCTTATACTAACTAATTAGATTATATAGTAGAACGTATTTGCTTAAGTTTAATTTCAACTTAAAAAGTGAGAACCTTCCAATCACTCTGCAAAGACTCAGTAAGCCTCTCACCTGTATGAGTCATCTCTATACCAAGAGAGACTAACTTCTCAGTCACTCCATAGTCATCACTACAGACTACACAGCAAGAGAACTTTACACCCGTAGCTTGGACTTTAACGACCATCTTCTGTAATTCAACATTCTCTGCCAAAAGCTTAGCCGAAGGTCCCCATATCATAATGTGTGCCTCATCCCAATAATTACGAGGAAGCATCACAGAACCATAAAGAAGTATCATTTTTTTAGCAACTTCGATTTCTGAACTGCTCCATACAATAAGTAATTTATTCATAGTAGTATCCTAAGAGGTAATAAAGATATTATAGTGTGATTTAAAGTAAGTAAGAAAGAAGAGATAAGCCAAAGGGATTATCTCATAAATAGATTAGTGTAAAAAGTGTCTCACTGTAGTGAAATAAAGTGAAATACCATGCTCATTGGCAGCTTCGATGACTTCGTCATCTCTGATGCTTCCACCAGGCTCGATGATAGCTTTTACACCTGCTTCTGCCGCAGCATCGATGCTGTCACGGAATGGGAAGAAAGCTTCTGATGCCATAGCAGCACCACTCACATCTAGTCCCATCTCTTTTGCTTTTTTAAGTGCACATTGCGCAGCATCTACACGAGATGTCATACCCATACCTACAGCTACCATCGCAGAGTCTTTGACATAAACCACACAGTTAGACTTGGTAAGTCCTGCAACTTTCCATGCTATCTCTAGGTCTTTCATCTCTTGGCTTGATGCAGTGAGTTCAGACTTCTTCTCTGCATTGTGTACTTCATTATCACAGATACAATCTGAGTTTTGGTAAACAAATCCACCATCTACATGTTTAAAGTCATGAGAGTCTTTAGACATTACCAACTTCTTGCCACCTTGGGAGAAAAGTTTAAGACGTTTTTTCTTCTCAAATACTTCTAAAGCTTCAGGCGTAAAGTCTGCTGCCATCACTACTTCTAGGAAGATTTCATTCATCTTCTCAGCGAGCTTTGCATCTACTACACCATTGACTGCTACAACACCACCAAAGGCAGAGACAGGGTCGCATTTAAGTGCTTCTACATAACTTTCCATCAACGTATCTCTGAGTGCAAATCCACATGGGTTACCATGTTTTACAATACATACGGCATTTTCATCACCAAAGCTTGAAGCAATTTTAAGCGCACCGTTTACATCGTTGATGTTGTTAAATGACGCTTCACCTTTGACTTGCTTAAAGTTGTTTGTGAAGTGATTGTCAAACTCATAGAGCGCACCATCTTGATGAGGGTTCTCACCATAACGTGTTTGGAAAGATTTTTTACCAGTAATGAACTGATACTCACCAAAGCCATTGTTAAATCTACCGTTCATATAGTTTGCGATCATAGAGTCGTAAGCTGCAGTGTGTTCAAACGCTTTTATCATAAGTCCACGTCTAAACTCTAAGCTATCTTCTTTGTTTTCAAGTGCAGAGAGCACTGAGTTATAGTCGTTTGCATCTGTAACGATAAGTACATCATTAAAGTTCTTCGCAGCACTACGTACCATCGTTGGTCCGCCGATATCGATATTTTCGATAATCTCATCAAAGTCTTCAGTTCTCTCGATAGTCTCTTTAAACGGATAGAGGTTTACACACACAAGATCAATACCTTCAACACCAAGCTCTTTAGCTTGTGCAACGTGAGCTGCATCTCCACGCTTGTGGAGAATTCCACCGTGCACGTAAGGGTTCAATGTTTTCACACGCCCTTCAAAACACTCAGGAAACTTAGTCACTTCATCTATCTCGATAACTTTTACACCCGCTTCGTTTAACTTTTTGTATGTTCCACCTGTTGAGATAATCTCCCAACCTTGAGACTCTAACCCTTTGGCGAACTCAACGATGCCTGCTTTGTCACTTACACTTAGTAATGCTCTCATGCAATAACCTTTAAAATATGGATAATTAATGGCGGATTATAGCCAAAAATGACTTTAGATGAGGCGTTAGCAAACGCCTCATGAAAGATTATGAGAGTGTAGCACGTACCTCTTTAACGGCTTGGACCATATGAATAAGACTAGGTTTCACCTCTTCCCATTTACGGGTTTTAAGTCCACAGTCTGGGTTTATCCATAGTTGCTCTTTTGGAAGCACCTCTAAGAGTAGTTGAATCTGTGTCACTATCTCCTCAACACTTGGTATACGTGGAGAGTGAATGTCATAGACCCCAGGCCCTACCTCTTGTTTGTACCCCACCTCTTTAAAGATTTTAAGTAGCTCATTACCTGAACGTGCCGTCTCTATAGAGATGACATCTGCATCCATGGCTTCTATGGTTCGAATGATGTCATTGAACTCTGAGTAACACATGTGGGTATGTATCTGCGTCTCTTGTTTGGCAGTAGATACTGAGATTTTAAAGTCTCTTACCGCCCAGCTTTCATAGCCTGCAATGTTCTCTTGACGCAAAGGATAACCTTCTTTAAAAGCAGCTTCATCTACTTGTATCATCTTGATACCTGCTTTTTGCAGGTCATCTATCTCATCAGAAAGGGCTACAGCAATTTGTTTAGAGACATCTCCTCTATCCATATCATCACGCACAAATGACCAGTTAAGTATGGTAACTGGACCGGTGAGCATACCTTTCATGATTTTATCTGTCTTAGATTGTGCATAGGTCATCCACGCTACGGTCATAGGTTTAGGACGGCTGATGTCACCGTAGATAAATGGTGGTTTCACACAACGGCTTCCGTAACTCTGTACCCAACCATTTTGGCTAAAGCCATATCCATCAAGCTGTTCTCCAAAGTACTCCACCATGTCATTACGCTCAGGTTCCCCATGCACAAGTACTTCAAGTCCACACTCTTCTTGAAAAGCAACACATTCGTCGATGTAGTTTTTCATCTCTTGCTCATACACTTCTTTAGAGATAGCACCTTTTTTAAAGTCTGCTCTTGCTTTACGTACTTCAGGAGTCTGTGGGAAAGAGCCTATGGTAGTCGTCGCTAAATCCTTATAGCCCAAAAGCTCTTTTTGGATTTTTATACGTTCTTCATAAGCACCTTCGCGCTCTAGTTTACTGAAGTTTTCTACTCTATTTTGTACCTCTTTGTTATGGATACGTGTTGAGTTGGCTCTGTTCTCATTGGCTTTTTGGTTCTCTTCAAGTGTCTTGAGTTCAGCACTGTTAAGTGTTTCACCCCAAAAGAGTTTGCATGCAAGTGAAATCTC
>DRQB01000113.1 GCA_011330645.1 Campylobacterota bacterium
GGTGTCAAAGAAAATAAAGCAAAGCTTTTACATTACGTCCATGACAATGCACCTTGTTACGTATGGGAGGAATAGACATATGACAACAAAGATAGAAGATTTTCGTTTGCAAACGTTAGAGAATCCAGAATATATTGCTACTTCATTGGCTACCTTTACCCAAAATGGACAGAAGCGTGATTGGGAAGTGGTACAGGCACATGATTCTGTGGCGATACTTATCTATCATTCTCAAAAAGATGCCTTTGTGCTTGTCAAGCAGTTCCGTCCTGCGGTATATTTGAACAATCATGATGGTATGACCGTAGAACTTTGTGCAGGCATAGTAGACAAAAAACTCTCTTTAGCCCAGATAGCTAAAGAAGAGATAGAAGAAGAGTGTGGTTTTGATGTTCCACTTGAGAAGATAGAAAATATTACATCATTTCATACCTCTGTGGGCTTTGCAGGAAGCAGACAGACACTCTATTATGCTGAAGTAAATGAAAGTATGAAAGTCAGTGAAGGGGGAGGCGTTGATGATGAACAGATAGAAGTTGTCTATTTGCCTCTTTCCAAGGCAAAATCGTTTATTTATGATGAAAGTGTGGCAAAGACACCTGGACTTATGTTTGCGTTTATGTGGTGGTTTGATAAAATGAAAAATTAGAAATCGTACCACTTATGGCACGATATCTCCTGGTTCATAGGAAGCATAAAAGACTGAACCGTCATCAAAGGTATTGACTGTCAGTTTAGAGAATTTTTCTAAATATTCCCAAAAATTATCTTTGAGTTCCTGTGATACCCCATTGGTTTCTCTGAGTGCTGTCTCCATACATCCAAGCCATTCAAACCTTGCTTTTCTGTTGATGGAAAAATCATCATGAAAGCGAATCATGTATTCATTGAGATTCATACCATTAGATTCATATTCGTATACTTCTGGTCCTCCACAAATTTGTATAAAAAAGAGGGAGTTTTTTTCTTTTACTTTTTCGAATTCTTCTTCATCTTGGGGGAAAAAGTGTGAAATGGAACTTTCATAGATTTCATCGTAAAAACGGTACATGAGGTCTTTCATGCCATCATAGCCCAAAGCTTCATAAAAAGCAGGGTCTGGAAGTTTGTATTTTACTGGGGCACCTTTGACAGTGACTTCTATGTCATACATTGGGGTTCCTTATTTTAAATATATTTATGGATTATAGTTAAAGTTGCTTAATATTATTATCTAACTCGCATTTTATCTTCGTTCGTTTTCTTTTTTTTCATGCGCAAAAAAAGAAAACGAACCCAAAAGAAAAAAGCACAACCACTGTCGCGACTTTAGAGTTCCATTGTAAAATAAATATTTTTCTACGCTGTTTTTTAGTTGTCACAAAATCTTTTTAATAAACAATCATACTCTTCTATACGTCTGTCACGTAGGAAGGGCCAGATGTCTCTTACTTCTTTGGTGCGTTCATGGGTAATGTCCGCATAGAGTATGGTTTCGTTTTGGTGCTTGGCATGGGCTAGGAGTTCTCCTTGTGCGCCACAGATGAAGCTGTTGCCCCAAAAGTGTGTGCCCTGCATCACTCCTGTGGGGTCAGACTCAAAACCTACGCGGTTACAGCTTAAAACAGGGATGGCGTTTGCGATGGCGTGGGAGCGTTGGATGGTTATCCAGCTCTCTAGTTGTCGTTGTTTTTCCTCTTCGCTATCTTCATCGAACCAACCAATGGCAGTAGGGTAGATGAGAAGTTCTGCACCTTTAAGTGTCATGATGCGCGCGGCCTCTGGGTACCACTGATCCCAGCAGATAAGTATACCCAGTTTGCCTACGGAGGTTTCTATGGGCTCAAAACCCAAATCACCCGGTGTAAAGTAAAATTTTTCATAAAACCCAGGGTCATCTGGTATGTGCATTTTACGGTACTTCCCAGCAACAGATCCATCTTTTTCAAAAACAACGGCTGTGTTATGGTAGAGTCCTGCTGTGCGTTTTTCAAAGAGTGAAGTGACAAGTACAATGTTATGTTCTTTTGCTATAGCAGACCAAAATTTTACATCTTCCTCAAATGTGTTGGCATAGGTAAAAAACTTGGTATCTTCACATTGGCAAAAGTACTCTGTTTGGTGCAGTTCTTGGAGTACAACGAGTACTGCACCGTTTTGTGCTGCTGCTTTTATTTGGGAAAGAGAATGACTTGTTGTCTTTTCTTTGCTACCATGGTATTGTTGTTGTATAAGTGCTACTTTCATAGCTTAATTTTAGCCAAATCTTTCTTTTTTTGGCTTTTGACATTTTTTTGATATACTTGGATTATAACAATGTTGAAAAAGCTAAACCTATTGTGAAATAGGGACAGAAAGTTATGGGTCTTTAGTTAAAGATTGCCAGATTACCACAGGTTACTTCACTCACTTTTCTCATTGTATCACATTATAAAAGGATAAGATATGCAGAAGATAGGACTGTATGGTGCAGTATGTTTATTACTCATTGGTTGTGGAGGGGGAGGTAGCACTGCTGCTGTAACAACAGGTACAGGCACAGGTAC
>DRQB01000114.1 GCA_011330645.1 Campylobacterota bacterium
TGTGGGGATGTGCTTGAGCGTTGGGAGTCAGGAAGTCTGTTGGATGAGCCTTATCATCTCGTAGCCAACCTACCCTATTATATCGCGACCAATATCATCTTAAAAGCATTTAAAGATGAACATTGCCAGTCCGTTCTGGTAATGGTTCAAAAAGAAGTTGCCGTTAAGTTTTCTGCACAATCTAAGCAGAAAGAGTTTTCATCTCTTTCTGTTTTAGCACAAAGTGTAGGAAAAGCGACACTCTGTTTCGAGGTTCCGCCTGAAGCATTTGTCCCGCCACCTAACGTCACTTCTGCCGTGCTTTTAATAGAGAAAAATCAGTCACGAGATGACGAGAAGTTTGAAACATTTTTAAAGATTGCTTTTGCGCAACCACGAAAAAAACTCTCTAAAAATCTCTCTACTGCTTTTTCTAAAGATATTGTCACTCAACTCTTTACTAAATTGGATTTAGATTCTAATTTACGACCTCATGAAGCTGAGACATCTATTTATCATCATATATATAATGAACTAAAGGATAAGCTAGATGGAAAACAACAATCAAAACAAAGAAAACTCTCAAAATCAAGGGCAAAAAACGCCAAATCAGAGTAATAATACTCCTAGAGAGAGACGCCCAAACCCACATAGACAAAACAACAATAACAAACCACAAAACCAAGGGGAGAACAGCAATCGCCCTAACCCGAACAGAAAACCAAACCCAAATAAAAAACCAAACCCATCACAAGATGTAAATGGTAACGTGCAGGATCGTCCAGCACCTAATGGGAACAAAAAACCAAATAACAATCAAAATAGAAATAAAAGCAGCAATAACCAAACCCAAAATCGTAATGCTGGCAACAACAACCAAAATAGAAAACCAAATAACAATAAACCAGGGAATAAACCAAACAATAACCAAAATCGTAATGGCGGGAACAACAAAAACCGTGGTAGACGTAAGAATGTAACGACTGTAAATGATGAAATGAGAAAATATCTTGAAATTAATGATAAAGTAAAAAATGACACGATGAATCCATGGAAAAATATTGACATGGCTTCGAAAGGTAAAATCAGATTTACCCCACTTGGCGGACTTGGTGAAATCGGTGGAAATATGGCGGTACTGGAAACAGAGAGTACTGCAATTATCATCGATGTGGGTATGTCATTCCCTGATGAGACCATGCATGGTGTAGATATCTTGGTTCCAGATTTTTCTTACTTGCATACGCTCAAAAAAGAGAAAGATGTCTATGTTATTATCACCCATGGTCACGAAGACCACATTGGGGCAATGCCTTACTTGTTTAAAGAATTGCAATTCCCTATCTACGGTACCCCATTAGCCTTGGCAATGATAGAAAATAAATTTAACGAACATGGGCTTTCTCAATATACAAAAAACTTTAACTTTGTAACGATGAGAAAACAACACCAAATTGGTGATATGAAAATCGAATGGATGCACAACACACACTCTATTATTGATGCCTGTTCATTAGCTATTGAGACAGAAGTGGGAACTATTATTCATACGGCTGACTTTAAAGTAGATCATACACCTGTAGATAACTATACGATGGACTTACGTCGTTTTGCACACTATGGGGAAAAAGGTGTGCTTTGTCTCTTCTCTGACTCAACAAACTCACATAATCCAGGTGCTACAAAGTCTGAAAAAGTTGTAGGTAAAACATTTGATACACTCTTTAACCTTGCAAAAGGAAGAGTCATCATGTCTACTTTCTCTTCTAACGTTCACCGTATCGTGCAAGCTATGGAAAGAGGTGTGACACACGGAAGAAAAATCTGTGTTATTGGTCGTTCTATGGAAAGAAACATTGAGACAAACCGAGCATTGGGTTTTGTGGATATTGAAGATAAACATTTCATCGAAGTACATGAAGTACCTAAATATGCTGACCATGAAGTACTTATCGTCACCACAGGTTCTCAAGGTGAAACGATGGCTGCACTTAACCGTATGGCAACAGATGAGCATAGACACATCAAACTTAAACCTTCAGATACAGTTATTATCTCTGCTTCTGCTATTCCTGGGAATGAAGCTTCTGTTTCTAGTCTTATGAATAAACTTATGAAAGCAGGATGTACTGTACGCTATAAAGAGTTTGCAGACATTCACGTCTCTGGTCATGCAGGGCAAGAGGAGCAAAAACTTATCTTAAGACTCATCCAACCTAAATTCTTCTTACCAGTACATGGTGAGTATAATCACATCGCTAAACATGCAAGAACAGCTGTAGAGTGTGGTGTAGATGAGAGAAATATACTACTTATGGGTGATGGTGATCAAATAGAGCTCACGACAAAATATCTTAAAAAAGTAAAAACAGTGAAATCGGGGAAAACATATATTGATAACCAAAACAACATGACTATTGAAAATGATGTGGTACTTGATAGACAAAAACTTGCTGAAGATGGAATCATTAATGTTGTAGCACAAATCTCACAAAGCAATCAAAAAATGATAGGAAAACCTATTATTTCTACCCATGGACTTGTAGCAGAAAAAGAGCTTAAAAAATTCCAGAAAGAGATAGAAGTAATGATAGAAACACTGCTACTCAACATGAAACCTGAAGCACTGAAAAACCATAAAGATATTGAAAATGATATTAGAAACAGTATCAGAAAACATGTCATTCGTACTAAAAAAAGATACCCACTTATCATTCCTACAATATTTATTATCTAATCCTTTTAAAGATAGGTTTCTCTTCTTAGATAGAGAAAGAGACCTACTTTTCTATCTCCACTAACCTCTTTTTTCCCTAAGCATTTTTCATCTAAAAATATGTATAATATTCTTTAGAGCTTCTATAAGTTACTCAAATAGCTCAATGTAAGAAGGAAAAAGGGAGACATCATGAAAAAAATTTGGCCTTGGGTGCTATTGTTATTGCTGCTCATCATTTTTTGTGTCTGGTCAAAAAAAGACAGTATACAACTTAACACCATAAACAAAACACACCTTACAACAACTCCAAAAACCATAATGGATACGCACACTATCGAGTTTATTCTTGCACAAGAAGAACACGGGAACAGCTTAAATGGTAGATTTACAAATATACAACAGCAAAATGCACTTAGCAATACATGTAATGCTGCGGCAACCAATCTGGTTATTGAAAACACTTCTACAAATAAAACCCTCATAGGGGATGATATTATCAATCTCACCAATACCATACTTCCTCATTTTTTAGCACACTATAGTCAAGGGGCTATCCGCTATAATAATCAGGTACTGAAAGTAAGTGGTTTTGTAGATAGCTATGAGGCACAACACGAAATGCAAAGACTACTCAATACTTCTACTCTCGCTACACAAGATAACAGTAGCGTACTTTCCACAAAACCTATAGAATTTTCTATTACAAAAGATCTACAAAAAATGCATTTGAAAGGAACTTTCAATAGCAAAGAACAGATGAACAGGATTCATGCCAAGTTACCCAACTATGCATCCACAAGTTTTACCCAAGCTGCCCATCGTGTAGACAATGGGACAATTACTCTCACCGAAAAAATATTACCTATATTTACCAGTCGCTATACCCATGGAAAGATTACATATCAAGATGAAGTGTTTACTATCTCGGGTATGGTTGAGACAGAAGAAGATATCGCACATATGAAGCAGTTATTATCTACAGTAAAATTTCCTGTTGTCAACCATACGGTCATCGATGTAGAGGCTATCGCTAAACGTAAAGCAGAAGCAGCAGCAAAACTTGCACAACAAGAGGCCGAACAAAAAGCGCAAAGAGAAGCAGCCTTAACACAAGCTGCAGCTTTGGCAAAACAAAAGGCTGAAGAAGAAAAAAAACGTCAGCAAGAAGCAAAGCAGAAAGCTGAAGCACTACGATTGGAAAAAGAAAAAGTTTTAGCTCAAGCACAACATAATAAGGCACAAGCGGCGAAAGAAAAGATTACACAACTCCTTCAAATTGAAAATATAGAATTTGAAACAGCCAAAGGGTCATTAACAACCAAAGGGAAAGAAGTTGTTGATAAACTGGCTATTATTCTTCAACAGTACCCCACCATTAAAGCCGAAATTGCTGGGCATACAGACTCAGATGGGAGTGCAGAATTTAATCTTAAGCTCTCACAAGCAAGAGTTGAGACTGTCAAAGGAAGACTGATTGCTAGAGGTATTCATGCCAATCGGTTAACGGCAAAAGGTTATGGAGAAGCAAAACCTCTTGTACCTAACACAACAGACGAAAATAAACAAAAAAATCGTCGCGTCGAAATCAATATACTAGGAGAATAATTATGTTAGAAATTGCATCACAAATGATATTATGTTTACTATTGGCTGCCCTTTTAGGGTTTATTATCGGTTACCTCTTTGGTAAATCTACTTGTGCGAGTGACAACTGTGGTCATGCCACAACAGCAGCACATGAGGATACCCACATAGCATCAGAAGAAACACAAGATGATAGTCATGATGAAAAACCTGCATTACTCACTGCACCACGTGATGGAAAAAAAGACAATCTTACACGCATCAAAGGGATTGGTGTGAAAATAGAAGAGTCTCTCAATGCTATTGGTATCTATCATTTTGACCAAATTGCTGCTTGGGATGCAGAAAATATTGCTTGGGCTGATAGCACACTTGGTTTCCCAGGTAGAGCAGAGAGAGAACAATGGGTTGCACAAGCTAAAGCACTTCATGCAGGAGAAGAAACAGAATTTTCAAAAAGAGTTGATGCTGGCGAAGTAGCAACAAGTAAACAGGTCTAATATCCCAAAGGAGCACATCCGTGCTCCCCTTACAACTTCAGAGAATATCAACTATGCTATAATCTTTTTATCAAACCATAAAGCGTAGAGACTATGAACTTAATCAAAATTGCACAAGAAACATTTCATATTGAAGCAGATGCCCTCAACAAGGCAGCATCCCGTTTAGATCAAAACTTTTTAGATGCCATTCATATCATACTCAATACCAAAGGGAAACTCATCATTACGGGTGTAGGAAAGTCTGGATTAGTCGGTGCTAAAATGGCAGCAACTTTTGCCAGTACAGGAACCTCTTCTTTCTTTTTGCACCCTACTGAAGCGCTACACGGAGATCTCGGGATGATAGGCAAAGAAGATACACTCCTTGCTATCAGTTCCAGTGGAGAAAGTGAAGAACTCACCAAAATACTGCCACACATCAAACGTTTTGACATTCCTCTTATAGGCTTGACAGGGAATCCAAAGTCTTCTTTAGGGAATTATGCTGATGTATTTTTAGATATTAGTGTAGAAAAAGAGGCGTGTCCTCTTGGTATTGCACCTACAACATCTACTACACTTACCATGGCGCTAGGAGATGCATTGGCAGTGGCACTGATGAAACACAAGGGATTTAAAGAACAAGATTTTGCTTCTTTTCATCCTGGTGGTTCACTAGGGAAAAAGCTCTTTGTGAAAATCAAAGATTTAATGAAAACAGAGTCCTTGCCTGTTATCAATACACAATCGACACTTAAAGAAGCAGTGGTTGCCATGAGTGAAGGGAAACTTGGTACTGTACTGATCATAGATGAAAATAAGCACTTTACTGCGCTGCTTAGTGATGGAGACCTTAGGCGTGCACTAATGCAAGAAGGTTTTTCCTTGGAACACTTGGCCATTGACTATGCCACACAAAACCCAAAAAGTTACCACAATACGGAACTACTCGCTTCAGATGCCCTAGAGATTATAGAAAATGAACGTATTCAACTTTTACCTTTAGTAAAAGAAAATGGTGAAATCATCGGCGTACTCCATATACATGACTTAATAAATGCAGGGATAAAATCTAAATGAGACTCAACAAATACATAGCACACAATACCAAATATTCACGTCGTGAGGCAGATGCACTCATAGAAGCAGGTGAAGTAACACTTGACAAAAGACCACTCAAAGAGTTTGGGTACGAAGTCCAAGAGGATGACCGTATCTTTGTCAAAGGAAAAGCCATCAAGGTCACTTCAGAGCTTACAATCATTGTATATAATAAGCCAAAAGGGGTACTGGTTACCAAAAAGGATGACAGAGGACGTGCAACAATTTACCATAAATTACCAGGTAAATACAGGCACTTTACCCCTGTAGGTAGACTAGACTATGCTTCAGAGGGACTTTTACTCCTGACAGACGATGTAGAGGTGGCAACGGCTCTTATGGAGAGTGGACTAGACAGAACCTATAACCTCAAGATAGACAAGCCTGTCACATCTGAAATGATGGATGCTATGAAAGAAGGTCTAGTTTTGGATGATGCAAGAGCGGGAGCACATGAAAAATCCAAGATTTACGCTATGGAATTTGCCCCTTTTGCACACTTTGAAGTGAGAAGTGAAGGGAAAAACTTTACTAAACTTCGTGTCACCATTACAGAAGGGAAAAACAGAGAGCTCAGACGTTTCTTTGCACATTTTGAAGCCAAAGTACTTGACTTGAAACGTGTCGCTTTTGGTGGGATAGAACTTAATAACCTTCCAGAAAATAAAACACGCTATTTTACACGCAGAGAGTATGATGATGTCCATAAATTTATGAAACGTTGGCGTACCAATAGAATGGCTGCTGTTAAAAATGAAGTGAATGCCAAAAAACAAGAAGAAGAGAATAAAAAACTCAAAGAAAAAACCAAAAAGTATAAATACAAAGACTAACAATGGTAAATCTTGCGCTCAAATATCGTCCTAAAAACCTTGATGCGCTTATAGGACAAGCTCACCTACTGGGTAAAAATGCTGTACTGCGTAAACTCATAGAGTCCGATGCACTGCCTCATACATTCTTCTATGGCCCTCCGGGGTGTGGTAAGACGACTATAGCCAGAGTCATTGCCTCCATACTTAAACGTCCTTTTTATGAGATGAATGCAACCACACTCAAGATAGAAGATCTACGTAAAATTTTTAAAGAATATACCAATGCTTTACAA
>DRQB01000115.1 GCA_011330645.1 Campylobacterota bacterium
ATAATGCAGAAAGTAGCCATAAGTATCGGTGACATTAACGGTATAGGTATCCAACTTGCATTGGAAAATCATATTGCCATCTCCAAGATAGTCTCACCTCTGTACTGTATAGATAAAGCTATGCTAAAACAAGCGGCGAATAAACTAGGTCTTACTATCCCCAATGATTTTCAAACCATAGAAAACATCGCCCCAAGCTTTCAGATAGAAGCAGGAATAGTCACGAAAGAGAGTGGTGCCTACGCTTATGCTTCTTTTGTCAAAGCAGTAGAACTTGCTCGAGAAAAAAAAGTAGATGCCATTTGTACCCTCCCCATACATAAAAAAGCATGGGAACTTGCAGGCATCCAGTATAAAGGTCATACCGATGCCCTACGAGACTTCTTTGATGCGGAAGCTATCATGATGCTGGGATGTGAAAAGATGTACGTAGCACTCTTTACAGAACACATACCACTCAAAGAGGTAGCGGGAAGCATCAACGAAAAAGATTTAACACGATTTTTACTAGACTTCTACAAGACAGCCAAACCTAAAAGTACCGTAGGGGTATTGGGTCTCAATCCTCATGCTGGGGATGATGGGGTTTTGGGAGATGAAGAGAAGATGATTCAACAAGCTATTGATAATGCCAACAATACCCTTTGTCAGGATGAGGGTACCCTGACCTTCAGTAATCCATTGGTGCCTGATGTGGCTTTTACACCTAATGTGCGTAAACATTACACGCATTACATCGCCATGTATCATGACCAAGGGCTAGCACCACTCAAAGCACTCTATTTTGATGAGGGGATTAATGTATCACTTAATTTACCTATTTTAAGAACATCTGTAGACCACGGTACAGCTTTTGACATCGCCTATAAAGGTATTAGGCTCAACACTCTTAGCTATACAAACGCCATAAAATATATAGTTAAACATTAAAGAGAAGAACGATTTAGCAGAAGAGTCCAGCGTCCTCTTCTCTTACTACTTCACAATTCTCATTCATCCTTGCACATAGCTTTTCTTGACAACAATCACATAAATAACGATAGTTTTGCATATCATAATGAATGGTATCACCGGCTTCAATATCGTCATAACATTCACCACAGACATTGGTAACACGCAGGAGTATCTCTTCGGTGGCTTCTTGTGTGACAAAACATCCATTACTACTCATGACTACTCCCCAGTTTATCTATCATATCTTTCGCTGCCTCTATAGAACTGTCCAGTTCATAGGCTTTTTTATACCCGACCAATGCCTCTTTAGTACGACCTAAATCATACAAAGTATTTGCATAGTTAAAATGGTGTGGGGCATATTCAGGGTCAAGCACAATCGCTTTTTCATGGTGTTTTTCTGCACCTGTTTCATCCCCTAGTTTATGTAGCGCATTTGCCAGTAATGCATGTGCCATATCATCATTTTCATCTAAAGCCAAAAGTTTTTCATAACTCTCTTTAGCTTCTTCATAGTCTTCTGTTTGCATAGACACAAAACCCATTTTCTGTAAAGCGTCTATATTATCAGGTTCTATAATCAATGCAGAACCTAATGCCTTTTTCGCCTCATCAAAATCTTTTTTCTCTATTGCCTCATCTGCCATAGAAAGAAGTTGTTCTATACGTGTGGGTTCAACCGTAGGTGTAGAAAAGGTTTTATCTGGTCGGTTGATACCGCCTATTTGTTCATCGGGTACTTTTGCTTCAAAGTCTACACCACGTTTTGGGTGATTTCCTGAAAATAATTGTTTAAAAAAGAGGTAAAAAACTACTCCTGCAACAATGAGCAATAAGAGTTGAAATGCTGACATAATTTCTCCAAAAGTTTATATGACATCATAGAATAATCTAACTTAAATCTAAAGAAAATTTCTACTTTTGTAACTGGGCCGCAATTTTTCCTGCCGCTTCATCCATTTTCTCTTTTGTATCGAAAATGAAAGAATATTTCTCTTCTTCATGTAAGATAACAAATAGCCCATATCCCACAATCTCTACTTTGTCTTTACCTTCCACTTCTATCCACTCTAGGCTTACTTGCGTGGTTTCATCTTCATAACCTGTTTTTATCACTACTGCTGGATAAAGCTGGGTAATCTCTTTGGTGTCAAATTGTTTGTCTTCTATTGTAAGTATCATAAAAGGATTATAGTATAATCACATAAAAATATATGGAGTTACCCAATGAGCCTAAAAGACCAAATCAAATCTGACGTAAAAGATGCCATGAGAGCAAAAGAAGTTGTTAAAAGAGATACCCTACGTAACATACAAGCGGGGATCAAACAGATAGAAGTCGATGAGCGTAGAGATGTGACAGATGCTGATGTAGAAGCCATCTTGATGAAATACCTCAAACAAAGAGAAGATGCCAAGGTACAATTTGGGGATGCAGGACGTGATGATTTAGTAGAAAAAGAAGATGCAGAGATTGCCATCGTGAAGGCTTATTTGCCAGAACCTATGGATGATACTGAACTAGAATCTGTACTCAAAGATGTGATAACTTCAGTAGGTGCTGAAAGTATGAAAGATATGGGTAAAGTCATGGGTGCAGCAAAATCTGCCATAGGTAGCCGTGCAGATGGCGGAAGAATTAACCAAATGGTGAAAAAGTTACTCTCATAAATCTGTAGGGTGCTCTACCCTACGCGTTTCCATACTTCACGGCTTTGATAGCAGCAGTGATGTCATCTTGTCTCATAAAATGCTCACCCACCAAGAAAGCATCTGCCCCAATTTTGTTCAATTCTACTAC
>DRQB01000116.1 GCA_011330645.1 Campylobacterota bacterium
CGTATGCTTGAAGATGCCATTAAAGAACTGAGTGGACAAGATAAAGAGGTCGCCCATAACATCGATATGAAACTCTCAGTTGACGCGTACCTGAATGAAGAACTCATAGAAGAAGACAGATTAAGACTTGAACTTTATAGACGGCTTTCTCTTTGTGAGACCACAGGTGAAGTCTATGAGATAGAAGCAGAGATTGCTGACAGGTTTGGAAAGTTAGATACGATTACCAGACAGTTTATCGATGTGATTGTTATGAAGGTATTGGCACGAGAGAAAGGAATTTCTAAAGTCTCTTCTTATGGAGAGAATGTCTTTATCGAATTTAGAGAAGAAAATAAGGAGCGTGTCATACTGAAATCCAACTCCAAAGACGATGATGATATTATAGGCATAGCCATGGAGTATTTGAAGAAGTAATTGGTTAAAATAACTGTGAAAGGTGAAGAATGACACTAAAAGAAGATATTTTAAAAGGTAAATATTTCCCTATTGAAAGTAGAGATCATCTTAGAGCCATTATGGTTTCATTATTAGTCTATTTACCTGGTCTTGCTATGGCATATGATTTGTATGAAAGCATTCATTATGGCTATGAGGGGATGGCGATTATTGAATTAGTTACCATGTTAACATTATATGGATTTTATATGTTATTTCCTCGCTTTATTGGGATCAATGGTATTTCACATATTATATTGGCTATTTTTTCTATATTTCTTCTCATTACACTCTTTGTCCCCGACTATAATGCAGAATTTTCACTCTTTTGGTTTTCTACTTTACCCATTGTGGCATTTTTTTTCTTAGGAAAAGAGAAAGGAATCCTTTGGACAGGAATCATTACTACTGGTTTTATTATCGTGTGGATATTAGCATCTTTGAAACAAATTACACTGCTTTATGACCACACACTTTTGATACAAATCATTTTTGCATATTTGGGAGTCTCTTATATTATATATGTTGTGGAAAAAGAGCGCAGCATGTATGAAAATAAATTAAATCGTTCCCTAGAAGATAATCGGCTACTTTTTAAAGAAGTACATCACCGTACTAAAAATAATATGCAAGTGATGATGGGGTTACTTGAAACACAATCATTTAAGATAGAGGAACCTAAATATAAGAAAATGTTTCATGCGCATGTAGATAGGATTAAATCTATGAGTTTTGTACATGAGAACCTTTATAAAGGGGGTTCATACGAAGAAGTCGATATGCATCAGTATCTAGGTGAAGTGTTAGGTAATTTACAAAAAATAACGCAGCATACTATTATTACAGATATAGGATATATTACATTAAGTATAAAAGATAGTATTAGTTTAGGGCTTATCGTCAATGAAGCTGTGACGAATGCTATGGAACATGCCTATAGCGTAGGTGTGGGCAGAATAGATGTAACACTACAGCATCATGGTAAAGAATGTGTACTAACCATAAAAGATGATGGTATTGGGTTTAATACCCAAAGAGAATTTCATTCTTTGGGAATGACACTGATAGAAGATTTATCTGTCTCTTTACCTAATGGTAGATTAGATATTAGTATAGAAAACGGTACAACGATTCGTGTCTATTTTGATTTAAAAGGAGAAATATAATGGAACTGCCACAAGATATTATGATAGTGGAAGATGAAGTTATTACACAACGATACTTAAAAAATATATTGGGTCAATATAGTGTAAAAAGTGTAGAGTGTTATGATAATGCCAAAGATTCCTTAGAACAATTTAAGACAAAACACTATGATATGATACTTATGGATATCAATATAAAAGGTGCAGTAGATGGAATACAACTAGCACGAGAAATTTTGAGAATACGCGATGTTCCAATTGTTTTTATCACTGCACATAATGATAATGAAACATTTCAAGAAGTCTTGGAACTTTCTCCTTTTGGTTTCATCACAAAACCTTTTTCCGCCAAAGATGTTGAATTGGCTATTCAATTGGCATATAGAAGACATTGTTCTAGTACCCAGAATAAACGTAAAAAAGAAGAAAAATCTGCTAGAGATATGATTATCATTTCAGAAGAGTATCGATATTCTTTATTGTCTCAAGAACTTTACTCTCATGATACGCTGGTTAAACTCAATATGAAGCAAAAGAAACTGGTTCATATCCTTTGTAAATATATTAATACTATTGTTACCTATGAAACATTGGTAATGGAAATATGGGAAGTAGATACAATCTCTAGTTCGGCTCTGCGTACTTTAGTCTATACTTTACGTAAATCTCATCCCAACTTACCTCTCATCTCACATAGTAAGGTTGGGTATTCTTTGAAAACAAAAGAGGATGTTTAATTAAATCTGTCTTTTTTGACATTTTTTTGACATTTTTTCTCTATAATTGAAGGATACAAATATACCGTATTGAAAAAGCCAAACTCATCGTGAGGTGAGGACGGAAAGCCACGGGACTTGCATTTAAGTTAGCCGGGTTACCAATAGTGTATTGTGCTTGAAACACACTTTATCCACTATTAACTTTTTTATATCTTTATGCATGAACAGAAAATTTATTGGTGTTATGCAGAAGTATCGTATATAGATTTTGATATCAGGGAGAAAGACAATATGCAACTACCTTCAAATATATTGATTGTCGAAGATGAAGTAATCACACAGCGTTATTTAAAAGATATACTGGCACATAATAATATTAAAAATGTCGAATGTTATGATAATGCAGAAGATGTTTTAAAATGTATTAAAGCAACAAGATATGAGATGATTTTGATGGATATCAATTTAAAAGGCGCAATGGATGGTATACAATTGGCTAAAATCATTCTTGATACACATATCAATATTCCTATCATATTTATTACAGCACATTGTGATGATGAAACATTTGAAGAAGTTTTAGAACTTAGCCCTTATGGATTTGTCAGTAAACCATTTTCTGCGAAAGATGTAGCGCTCACATTACAGTTGGCATATAGAAGATATTGTGTACAAGAAGAGATGCTTAAATATAAAGAAGTGGTTAAAAATATTGATACCATTACGATTAATGAACAGTATAAATATTCTAAAACAATGATGACACTTTATTGTGACAATCAGCCTGTGAAATTAAAGAAAAAGCATATATTACTCGTTGACACTCTGTGTAAAATGCATAATAAAACAGTGAGTTTTGAAATCCTTATCCATAAAATATGGGGGGATAAAATCATCGCAGATTCTGCTTTACGTACACTCATCTACTCTCTACGTCAGATTCTTCCAGATTTTCCTATTGTCTCTTATAGTAAAATTGGGTATTGCTTAAAAGTGGAGTAGTTTAGTTTTTTGACTTTTTATTGACTTTTTTAATTTATACTTCTAACATACGATTATACCGTATTGAAAAAGCCAAACTCATCGTGAGGTGAGGACGGAAAGCCACGGGACTCTAGTAGTTAGCCGGGTTACCAATAGTGTGTAGTATTTCTCTTCTGAATAATACTCTTCTACTATTTCCTTTTTCTATTTGTAAAAATAGTAAATATTTGGTTTTTTCTTTGTTGTATGATTAAATTATCAATAAGGAAGAAGTAATGAAAAGACTTTTAATGAGTGTGTTGTTATCTTTTGGATCGATTAGTCTCTCGGCTAATGTGACTGCCAATGTTGGTAATGGAGCATTCGCATCAGTACATAAAGATAAACTTTATGCGGTTAATGGAAATACAGGTAAGGCACAATTGATTGCAACAGTGCCTGCAACAATTGGAGGAGTTGCTACAAATCCTTCTGGAGGCTTTAATTCACTAGCTATTAATACTACAGATGGCATACTTTATTTCGTATCTAATGGAACTACATCTAAGGCAGTTTTTGGATATAACATGCGAACAGATACTTTTTTACTTATTGATGCTGATATGATAGTCAATAGAGGAGTTACATCGCTTGGAAGAAACCTAGGAAGTGGTGGAGGATTTTATGCTAATGGACGTTACTTTTTTGGTGTAGAAAATAGTGGTAGTGGGAACAGTGCAGTATATAGTATTGCCACTGCTAACAATGGTACAACATTTGTAGGGAATGCAGTTCTTGAAGTAAATAGTTTTGCTTATCAATGGGGGGATTTTGCTATTGATGGTGCTAATGGTATTATGTATACAGGGTCTTCTGGTATTGGATATCAGGCATTAGATTTGGGTGTGATGGGTACTGTAGGTGATGAAACAGTAATCAATTCAAACAGTAGTGCTTCTTTTGGACAAGTGGGTATAGATTTAGGAGGACAATTTTATTATGTATTTGGGAATACTGCTGGATTTGCTACAATAGATTTGGTAACTGGAGCCACAGGCACAGGTAAGTCTATTACGGTAGATGGAACAAATGAACCAGCTGATGGTAGTTATGATGCTGCAGGTATTGTACCATTTGATTCATCTATAGGTGATTTCGTATGGAATGATTTAGACGGGAATGGTATACAAGATGCTGGTGAGGTAGGTATATCAGGAGTAACTATTGAACTTTATGATGACATTAATGGTGATGGTAACATAGATAATGGTGGAAGTTATAATAATACAGATACGCTTTTAGCAACAGATACTACAGATGCAAGTGGTAATTATAAATTTGATGGTTTGATTCCAGGCTCTTATATTATTAAAATTACAGATGCAAATGGTAATCTTTCTTTAGGTAGTTTTTCCACAGCAGGTGGGGCTACACAAACAGCATTAATCACACAGTCTCAGCAATTTGTTGATACTGTTGATTTTGGATATCATGTACCAAAAGGTTCAGTCAGCGGGACTATTTTAGACCCATCTTCTAATCCAATTGTTGGAGCACAAGTCAAGATAGTTGATACAACAACAGGTGCTACCATTAATGATATCAATGGTAATCCATTATTAGCAACGGTTAATCCCGCTGATGGTACATATACTTTCACGGATGTTCCTGCTGGAGATTATAATATTGTTGAGATTAATCCAGTCGGTTATGGATCTGTTAGTGATGTTGATAGTTCAGATGATGGTGATACAATAGTAAATACAGATACTAACAATGATAGCATTCCTGTTACAGTAGGAGACTTTGAAATAGATGTTGATAATAATTTTATAGATACAATCGTAAATAATATTAGTGGTAGTGTTTTAATTGATACAGACAATGATAATGTGGGTGATACAGCTCCAAGTGCTCCAGTAACAGTTACACTCTATGAAGCAGATGGTGTTACTCAAGCAACTGATGCTGGAGGCAATTTAATTCCTGCTGTAGCAACAAATAATGCTACAGGGGCATATAGTTTTACTAATGTTCCAGCAGGGAATTATATTATAAAAGAAACCAATCCTGTGAATCACGCTTCTCTTTCTGATATTGAAGGAATAAATGATGATATTATTCATGTAACATCACTAGGAACAGTGAATAGCCCTGTGACAGGACAAAATTATGTAGATGCACCAATTTCAGATATTTCAGGAACAGTGCTTATCGATACTAATAATGACAATACAGGAGACACAGCTCCAAGTGCTCCAGTGAGTGTTACACTCTATGAAGCAGATGGGACAACCCTTGCTACTGATGTCAA
>DRQB01000117.1 GCA_011330645.1 Campylobacterota bacterium
ATTCTTTGGTAAGAAAAATCTTCTTTGACAAGCTAGGTATGGACTTAGACACAGAGTTTGAAGGCAAACCATTGGTAGATACTTTACTAGAGCCAACACGTATCTACGTAAAAGAGTATAAAGCTAATAAACAGTACGTAAAAGCCTTAGCCCACATCACAGGTGGTGGAATCGTAGAAAACCTTCCACGTGTCCTTCCAGAGGGTATGAGGGCGATTGTAAATAAGGACAGCATAAGAGTTTTACCTATCTTTGAATTTATGTCTCAGTATGTGGCTGAAGATGAGATGTTCAGAGCCTTTAACATGGGTGTAGGCATGGTATGGGTCGTTGAACCTGAAGATGTCGATGCTGTACTTGCAAATACAGATGGTTATGTCATTGGAGCCTTGGCAAAAGGTGAAAAAGGTGTTGAAATGGTATAGCGATTTACTTCGCTATACCTTTGACGAAACGGCTTCGTTTCGTTCAGTCACTTATTAAATGTATTTTATTTTTTAATTCTCTTCCTCAGGTTTTTCACAAACCCCTTTAGCGATACATTCTCTATCTAATTCCCCAGATTTCCATTTTTTCAAATACTCTGTAAGATTTTCTTGTACATCACCTTGTAACATATAGAGTCCTATAAGGTTTGGTAGTGCCATTGAAAGTATGAGCAAGTCAGAGAAGTCGAGCAGGGCAGAGGCACTGGTGACAGATGCCATTACGGTAAATGAGATAAAAATAAGTTTGTAAAGAAGGGTATATTTTTCTCCAAACAGGTATGTCCAAGAACGCTCTCCATAGTAAGACCATGAAATCATTGTTGAAAAGGCAAAAAGTACGATGGAAAAAGAGAGGATAACAGGGAACCAGGAGATAACCGTACCATAAGCCGCAGCAGTAAGTGCAGCACCTTGTTTGGCAGCAACCAAGTCAGCAAAAGCACCATGTGCATCATAGACGCCAGTGGTTACGATGACAAGCGCAGTCATCGTACAGATAACGATGGTATCTATAAAAGGTTCATAGAGTGCAACCATTCCTTGACGCACAGGGTACTTTACCGAAGCAGTAGAGTGCACAATGGCTGCAGACCCGATACCCGCTTCAGAAGAGAATGCCGCACGCTTAAAGCCCTGTACAAGTACTCCTACCAGTCCACCTGCAGCAGCAGTAGGGGCAAAGGCTTCGTGGAAGATGGTTGAGATGGCATGTGGTACCATAGGTGCATTCACAATAAGTATCCATAATGAAGCTAGAAGATAGATGACGACCATCGCAGGTACAATCTTTTCTGCTGTATGGGCGATACGTTTAATGCCTCCTATAATCACAAAGCCGACTAAAGTAGCCATAATCAAGCCAAAAACAATAGGGTAGGTAGCGAAAAAAGGCACTCTGTCAGAAAGTGCTCCCATCGCTTGAGAAGTTTGAAAGGCATTTCCTGCACCCAAAGAACCACCAATGGCTAAAAGAGAAAAGATAACGGCCAGCCCTTTTCCAAGTTTTTCATGTCCTTTGGAAGCAAGCCCTTTAGAGAGGTACTGCATGGCGCCACCCATGATGCGCCCATCAGGTCTTTTTTCACGGTAAAGTTGGGCGAGGGTGACTTCAGTAAACTTGAGTGTCATCCCAAAAAATCCAGCCAATATCATCCAAAAGGTAGCCCCAGGACCACCAATAGCAATGGCAATGGCAACACCGGCGATATTTCCTAGTCCCACAGTCGCAGATAGAGCAGTGGTTAATGACTGAAAAGGTGTGATTTCTCCTACATCATCTGCTGTCTTATATTGACCCGTGATGATTTTATAAGAATGGGTAAACATACGTACATTAATAAAGCCAAACTTGAATGTGAGGAAAACCCCACCCACAATGAGCCATGCAACGATGAAGGGCATACTTGTACCCTCTAGTTGCCCAAAAAATACGTCAAAGAAAAAGACCGAACCTAAAATGCTGTTGATTTGTTCAAAGATACCATTCATCACACTTCCCTGTTTTATAGATGGAATTATTATACTCATTCAGAGGTAAAGAGCCTCTAAAATAAACTTTTTTTATTTTTTTTCGTAAATCTATTGACAAATAGAAACCTTTTGACTATAATTGCACTCCATTTTCAAATGAGTCTGTTTGAAAACATAGGAAAAAACGGAGTGTAGCGCAGTCTGGTAGCGCACCTGGTTTGGGACCAGGGGGTCGAAGGTTCGAGTCCTTTCACTCCGACCATTTAGATATTTAACATTTAATAATAAGTAATTTTAACTATGGTAGGCGTAGTTCAGTTGGTAGAGCGCCAGTTTGTGGTACTGGTTGTCGCGGGTTCGAGTCCCGTCGCCTACCCCATAATTAGTAATTAATCGGGTAGAACCACCCTTTACACAGAAATGAAGAAGCGCTTGTGGCTCAATTGGATAGAGCATCAGACTTCGGATCTGAGGGTTAGAGGTTCGAGTCCTCTCAGGCGTACCATTAATATATTTAGTTTTATTTATTATTATCTTTTGTGCACTCATAGCTCAGCTGGATAGAGCATCGCCCTTCTAAGGCGAGGGTCTTAGGTTCGAATCCTAATGGGTGTACCACCTGTTTTTATTAACAGTTTTTTCATTGTTTTGTAAAACAATCACATGCGGATGTGGTGAAATTGGTATACACGCCAGACTTAGGATCTGGTGCTTTACGGCGTGGAGGTTCGAGTCCTCTCATCCGCACCATCTAC
>DRQB01000118.1 GCA_011330645.1 Campylobacterota bacterium
ACGATGCAATGTGTTTTAAAGTCTTCTATCTTCTTTACTTTGGCATTAAACTCTAGCGTACAGCTACAAGTGTTGAGTACATGGGTGGTGAGTGCTTTGTCATCTGTGACGCCGTCTTTGTACGCGTAGACTTTGAGGAGGTCTTTTGTCTCTATATCTAAATCTTCCCACTTGCCTTTAGGTACAGAAGAGAATGTACGCCATGAGAAGAGTGCGTAGATACTGAGTCCAGCGAAGACCATCCATGGTTTTCTTTTGCTGTGGGTGTAAAGTGGGATGTAAAAAGATTTGAGCTGTACAAGCTGGGGAAGGTGCTCGACAAGATAGGCTCTTTCTTGGAGTGACTCTTTGACTAGTCCAAACTCAAAGTTTTCTAAGTAGCGTAAGCCACCGTGAATGAGTTTGGATGATTTGCTTGATGTGCCACAGGCAGGTTCTGAAAACTGTTCAAGTACAAGACAAGTATGCCCTTTTGCAGAGAGAAGTTGGGAGACTCCTGCGCCTGCAATACCTGCTCCGATGATGGTGGCGTCATACGTTTGCATACATTTCCAATTTTCTTTTATACTATTATACCCTATGCTATAATGTTGCAAAAAATGAGGATGTAGTATGAATGTATCGGTAGAGTATTTGGGTGAAAAGAAATTTAAGGCAAACACAATTAAGTCTTCTTATATTTTGGACTGTAAAGAGATAACGCCTGTGGAGTACTTTGCGACAGGGATTATAGGATGTACGGGGATAGACCTTGTGATGATGGCAGAGAAAGATGGGTACATCGTGAGTAACTATAAAGTCAGTGCCGAGATAGAGCGTCAGATGGAAGTGCCTATGAAGTTGGCTGCGATGCACATTATCTATGATTTTGAAGGATCCTTTGATGCTACAAAAGCGAAGCGTTATATTTTGGCTTCTTTAGAGAGTTACTGTACGACAGTAAATTCAGTACGCGACTCTGTGAAAATCACATACAGCATTGTACATAATGGTGTGAAAATAGCAGATAAAGAGAGCATTGCCTCTGGTGGCGGAACTGTGATGGAAGATGGGTTTGGTGGAGCGTGTGGGGCTTAGGTCTGTGATTCTTTTATCTTAGAGATGAGTTCAGTAATACGTTTAGCTTTGAGTCTTCTCCCTTTCATTTTGGCAATGGGCTGATGTTTACATAGCTTACATAAGTTTAGGCATTTTTTAATGATGATATCATCATTGGGAAATGCTTTGCTAAGCTTGTTTTGCAGCTTATTGACTTTTGTAAATTTTTTACATATTTTTATCTTCATTCTTTACTATAACATATTTGGTTATAATGCCACAAAAATTTCTATGTGGATACTTCGATGATACAACTTACCAACCTCTCTAAAAGCTTCGGTGGACAAACACTTTTTAACGATGTAAACTTTAAAATGCAAGCAGGGCAGAAGATAGGCTTTGTTGGGCGTAATGGGTCTGGAAAATCGACACTTTTTAAGATGATACTTGGTGAAGAGCCTTATGACAGTGGGTCAATCAGTATTCCTAAGAATTATCGTATAGGAACACTCAAACAGCACCTTGTCTTTACGGAGCCTACAGTACGTGAAGAGTGTGCATTGGTTTTACCAGAAGATGAACAGTGGAACTTTTATAAGATAGAGAAGCTTCTTTTTGGTCTTGGGTTTTCAGAGACTGATTTAGACAAAGACCCTTTGAGTTTTTCTGGTGGGTATCAGATACGTATTAACTTGGTGAAACTTTTGGCGACTGAGCCTAATATGCTTTTGCTCGATGAACCTACCAACTACCTAGATATTATCTCTCTTAGATGGTTAAGAGGGTTCATCAAAGAGTTTGATGGTGAAGTGATACTCATCACGCATGATAGAGACTTTATGGACTCTGTTACTACTCATACGATGGGTGTGCAACGTAAAGGACTACACATCGTAAGTGGTGATAGCTACAAGTACTACGGTACACTAGAACTGGCAGATGAAACGTATGAAAAAACAAAAGCAAATCAAGATAAAAAACGTAAAGAACTTGAAGAGTTTGTAGCACGTAACAAGGCTAGAGCTTCTACAGCTGCACTGGCTCAGTCGAAACAAAAAGAGTTAGACAAGATGGAAGAGATGGATGATTTGGCAACCGATACCAACCTCTCTTTTAACTTTAACTACAAAGATACGCCCGCAAAGATACTCTTTCGCGCGAATGAACTAGGTTTTGGGTATAACCCTGAGGAACCACTGTTTCAAAACATTACTTTTGCGATGGAGAAGGGTAAGCGTATCGCTATCATTGGTAAGAATGGTAAGGGTAAATCTACACTTCTTAACTATATAGCAGGAGAGCTTGGAGAACAACAAGGTAGCATAGAATTTCATCCCTCTACACAGTTTGCACACTTTGGTCAAACAAACATCGAAAGACTTAACACCAAAGTAACCATCGTAGAAGAGATAGCTTCTATGTCTAAGGATGTGGGGATACCTCAGGCACGTAATATCGCAGGGCGTATGATGTTCTCTGGTGAATTGGGTGACAAGAAGATAGAAGTCCTCTCTGGAGGAGAGCGTAGCCGTGTGATGCTCGGTAAAATTATCGCAACACCTGCGAACTTACTCTTTCTCGATGAGCCTACCAACCACCTTGATATGCAGTCTATAGATGCATTGGCAGATGCCATAGATGCTTTTGAGGGGTCACTCATTATGGTTACACACTCGGAGATGTTACTACACCGTCTAGCCGATGCACTCATCATCTTCCATAAGGGTGGGGCAGAGTATTTTGATGGAACGTATGCAGACTTCTTAGAGAAGATAGGCTGGGAAGAGGAAGAGGGTAATGCCAAACCTAAAAAGAAAAAGCCAAAGATAGACTATAAAGAGCGTAAAAAACTTCGTAAGGCTGTAACAAAAGAGCGTAACGAAGAGCGTAAGCCTTACACCAAAGAGATAAAAGAGTGTGAAGAGAAGATAGAGAAATTAGAAGCTGAGATGGCTAAGAAAAATGAACTACTTACAGATGCTTCTAACAAGGGTGACAATGATGCCATTATGGAATACTCTAAAGAGGTAGGGCTTGTACAGCAAGAGATAGATGCTCTATTTGAAAAACTGGAGATTGCTTCTGAGATAGATGAAGAGATTGTAGCGAAGTATGAGTTGAAATTGCAGGAGATTGATGAGTAGGGTGCGTTTGCTAACGCACCTTTAATTTTTATTACAAACTCTTATGATTGTCTTCATGTGAGTGATCCCACATTAATTTTCCGCCACCTAGCATGTGGAAATGTAGATGTCCTACTTCTTGTCCTCCATCTTCGCCGTTATTGGTGATGAGTCTATAACCAGTTTGATCTACACCGATTTTAGTAGCTACTTCTTGCATAAATGTGGTCATGTCTGCCATAGTTTGGGGACTTACATCTTGAAAACAGTCTACATGTTGTTTTGGGATGATGAGTACGTGGATAGGTGCTTTTGGGTAGAGGTCATGGAACGCTAGAAAATGTTCACTTTCATGTACGGTATTATTGGGGATTTCTTTGTTTACTATTTTGCAAAATATACACATGGATGTGTCCTTTTTTATTTAATTATATCACACAAAAAGTGTTATAAATCCCCTTATTATGAATTTTTAGATAAAATCACGATTATTACTACAGAACAATATGGAATACAATGAAAGAATTAGAAGATAAAATCGTTCAAGCTGATTCGCTTGAGAGTTTAGAAAAAGTACGTGTAGAGCTTTTTGGTAA
>DRQB01000119.1 GCA_011330645.1 Campylobacterota bacterium
AAAAAGCAAAAGAACTCATTGATAGAGGACTTGTGTTTGTCGAAGATAAAAAGGTGAAAATTGCACGTGCGGATATTCACACAGAAACAATCTTTAGAATAGAGTACCCTGAAGACATAGAGATTCTCTATCAAGATAATGACATCATCGCTATCAACAAGCCTGCACAAGTAGATTCATATGATATTCAAGATGCTATAGATGGAGCAGAGCTTTTGCATAGACTTGACCGTGACACTTCAGGTGTGTTGTTATTGGGTAAAAACAGAGCGTTTATAGACCATGCTATTAAAGAGTTTAAAGCCCGCAGGGTTGAAAAACATTATGTGGCTTGGATAGAGGGTGTACTTTATGAAAAGGTAGAGATAGATGAACCTATTTTTACCATTAAAAAAGGGAAAGCCTTTTCGCTTATAGATCCTGTACGTGGGAAAAAAGCACATACTGTCGTCAAACCAGAAGAGTTACAAGGAAAGAAATCTAAAGTACACATAGAAATAACCACAGGACGTACACACCAGATACGTGTGCATTTAGCGCATATAGGACATCCTATAGTTGGTGACGAACAGTACGGAAGCCGTACTCAGTCAAAACGTGTATTATTGCATTCTGCCAAGATGAAAATACTTGACTATGAATTTAATGCAAAAGAGCCTAAAGATATAGCACGTTATAAATAGAGGTACCCATAAGCCCTTTTAGGGTAAAATCGCAACAATAAATAAGAATATATGTAGGTAAAAAATGTTTGATACTTTAACTGATAGTTTTAAAAATGCCATAGGAAAAATACGTTTTCATGATGATGAAAAGGCACTGAAAAAAGCCACTACTGAGCTTAAAAAGTCGTTACTCAAATCAGATGTACACCATAAGGTAGTAAAAGACCTTATAAGTACAGTAGAGTTGGAGACTAAAAAACATGGTGTAGGGAAAGACAACTTTCTTAAGGCACTACAAGACAAACTTACAGACATTTTAACCCTAGAAGGTGCACCAAAAGGGTTTACTTTCGCTTCTAAGCCACCAACCGTTGTCTTGATGATAGGTTTGCAAGGTTCTGGTAAAACAACTACTACGGGTAAGTTGGCATATTTCCTTAAAGAACAAAAGAAGAAAAAAGTACTTATCATAGCAGCTGACTTACAAAGACTTGCAGCGGTTGAACAACTCAAGCAGATAGCTTCTAACATCGAAGTAGAACTTGTAGCAGATGAAGGTGCTACACCAACTGATATAGTCAAACGTGGACTTGATAAAGCTCAAAAAGAGCTTTATGATGTAGTACTGATAGATACAGCAGGACGTTTAGCTATAGATGATGAGCTTATGGATGAGCTTGCAGAAGTAAAAAAAGTAGCCAATCCAGATGAGCTTTTCTATGTGGCAGATGCTATGACAGGTCAAGATGCAGTACGCACAGCACAAACCTTTAAAGAGAAGATAGGTATCACGGGTGTGGTTCTTTCTAAATTTGATGGTGACGGTAAAGGTGGCGTGGCACTTGGACTGACTCAACAAGTAGGTGTACCACTTCGTTTCATCGGTAATGGTGAGAAGATGCCTGATCTTGAGCAGTTCATTGCTGAGAGAATCGTAAGTCGTTTGATGGGTGCAGGGGATGTAGAGTCTCTTGCAGAAAAGGCTGCTGCTGCGATTGATCCTAAAGAAGCAAAGAAAATGACCCAAAAGATTAAAAAAGGTCAGTTCAATTTTAATGATTTTTTGGCACAAATGGAACAAATGAAAAAGCTTGGAAGCATGAAATCTATCATGGGGATGATTCCGGGTATGGGAAATATGGCCAAACAAATTGGTGATATGGATTTAGAAAATTCTGATGAGATTAAACAAATCAAAGCCTTGGTTTCATCTATGACTCTAAAAGAAAGAGAAAATCCAGATTTATTAAATAATATGCGTAAGCGTCGCTTAGCAGCAGGTGCGGGGCTTGATCCTATGCATGTAAACCGTGTCTTAAAACAGTTTAAAAATGCTGCAAAAATGGCAAAAAAGATGTCTACTAAAGGTGGTATGAAACAGATGCAAGATATGATGAAGCAGATGCAAGGTGGAGGGATACCTCGTTAGGACACCACTTAATAAAAATTTTAGTATTTTTATGGTAGAATCGCGTTTCGTTTAGCCTTGATGAGTGCTTTAGTCATTAAAAAGCAGTTGTCAGAGCTTGGCAGTAAGGTACTTTGACCTCAAGTGACCTTATGAAAGCATATAATTTTAAAGGACATAACATGACAATGATCAGAATGACAAGAATGGGTAGAAAAAAGAAACCATTTTATAGAATCGTAGTAACAGACAGCAGAAAAAGAAGAGATGGTGGTTGGATTGAAGCAATTGGACATTACAACCCAGTATCTGTAACTAAAGACCTTACTTTGGATGAAGAAAGACTAAACTACTGGCTTTCAGTTGGTGCACAAATGAGCCCAACAGTAAAAAGACTAGCAGGTAAGAAATAGTCTAATGGTTACAGACTTCCTTGTCTCATATGCTAAACTTTTAGTAAATAATCCTGAAGACATCTCTGTAGAGATCACTAAGGTGGATGAGAATTTTGATGAGATTACTCTTTTTGCAAACAGTGAAGATATCGGTAAACTTATTGGAAAAGAAGGAAGAATGATTAACTCTATTAAAACAGTTATTTCTGGTTGTAAGGCAAAAGGCGGTAAAAACTACCGTGTCAATGTCAAACCAGCAGCGTAGGTACAACCTATGTCAAATGACAACTCACTTATCGCTCAAATAGGGCGAACTATTGGACTTTGGGGTGACCTGAAGTTCCATCTTCATACAGATTTTCCAGAACAATTTAAAGTAGGTAATACTTACAAAAGTAACCGTGGTGATTTAACGATTTCTGATTTTAATGAAAAGCGTGGAACCATACGTTTCGTAGGCTATGAAAGTATTGACTCAGCAAAAAAACTTACGAATGTAAAGATTTTTGCAGATGAAAAGCAAACCAGAGAAAATTGTGAACTAGATGAGGGACAACATTTTTGGTTTGATATCATTGGATGTTCACTGCATCAGAATGATGAAATACTTGGAACTATTACAGATATTCAACGTATGGGAGATACAGATTATTTGGCAATCCAAACAGATACTGCCCTGATAGAATCTGGATTGACTAAAAATTTTTTACTCCCATATATAGAACGTTATATTATTAATGTAGATGTAGAAGCAAAAATTGTGTATACAAAAGATGCTAAAGATATACTTGAAGCATCGTAATGCATTATTCTTTTGTTACTCTTTTCCCCAATCTTATCAAAGGATACTTTTCTGAAAGTATTTTAAAACGTGCGATAGAAGATGATAAAATTACGATAGATTTTTACAATCCTCGTGACTTTACCGTTGACAAACATAACCGTGTTGATGCTCCCATGATAGGTGGTGGTGCAGGGATGCTTATGACGCCTCAACCACTTATGGATACTTTAGCACAAGTCAAAGAAGAATCATCCCAAGCACATATTATTTTTCTTTCTCCTGTGGCTAAAACATTTACACAAAATGATGCAAAACGTTTAGCAAAAAAGGAACATATCGTATTTGTCTCTGGACGATACGAGGGGATAGATGAAAGAGTCATAGAGCGTTATGCTGATGAGCTTTTTTCTATAGGAGATTTTATTTTGACTGGAGGAGAGTTGGCCAGTATGGTGGTATGTGATGCTATTAGTCGTAATGTGGAAGCAGTCCTTGGAAACAGTGACTCTTTAAGCGTAGAAAGCTTTGAAGAGGCATTACTTGAAGCACCTTCTTTTACGAAACCAACAAATTATGATGGAAATGAAGTTGTTTCAGAGTTCTTAAAGGGTAATCATAGTAAAATCACGGACTTAAAAAGAGGGCTTGCTTTGTGTAAAACAAAGTATTTTCGCCCAGATTTATACAAAAAAGGTATAACAGATGAGAAATAAATACATCGAAAG
>DRQB01000120.1 GCA_011330645.1 Campylobacterota bacterium
AATCAATAAGCGTCATGTCAATGGAGATGAGATTGTCTTTGATATGATTACGGGTAATGCCAATGTAAAAGGTAGTCGTAAAAAACCTGTAAAATTTATATTTGATATGGAGAATTCTAAATGAGTACGCCGCGTATTGTAGAAGCCAACTTTATAAAATCGGCACAGAGTATTGCAGATTCTTTACCTGATGATATGAGTGAGGTCGTCTTTTTGGGGCGTTCCAATGTAGGAAAAAGTTCTACACTCAATGGACTCACCCAACGTAAGAATTTGGCAAAATCATCGGCTACACCAGGGAAAACACAGCTCATCAATTTCTTTGAAACACGCTATCTTTATAATGAACAGAGTTATCCTGTACGTTTTGTGGATTTGCCAGGATTTGGATATGCCAAAGTCTCCAAAACACTCAAAGAAGTGTGGCAAAAAAATTTAGTAGAGTTCATACAGCATAGGGTCTCCATACGTTTGTTCATCCATCTACGTGATGCCAGACATCCCCATGCCAAGATAGATGATGATGTGGAAAATTATATTGCAGAGTTTATTCGCCCTGACCAGAGGTATTTGACTGTTTTCACAAAGATAGATAAACTCAATCAAAAAGAGCGTAATAAACTAAAAAAAGAATTCCCAGGCTCAATCACTGTTTCCAACCTGAAAAAAAATGGTCATGACAGGGTTCACTATGAGATACTCGATACTATTTTTGCAGTAGGTCAAGCTCAGCAACTTGAGGATGTGAAGTGATAGAACTTGTCAAAGCAACACTTTCGGATATCCCTGCTATGCAGGCATTGGTAGTTTCTGAAGTAAAAGATGGTGTGATTTTAAACCGTAGTGAAGATGAAGTAGCAACAAACATCCGATCTTATGTTTTAGCCAAAGATAAGGGTAAAATAGTTGGTTACACAGCATTACATGTACATTCCAAAAGATTAGCAGAGATACGTAGTCTTATTGTTGATGAAGCATATCGTGGACAAAAAGTTGGGCAGCGTATGGTAGAGTTTACCCTTCATGAAGCAAAAGAATTAGGGGTAGAAGAAGATGTGCTGGTGCTTACTTATTTGCCACTATTTTTTGAAAAATTAGGGTTTATTGAGATTAACAAAGAGCTTATTCCCGAACACAAGATTTGGGCAGATTGTATTAAGTGTATTCATTTCCCTGTCTGTAATGAAGTTGCTTTAATTTATAAAATTTCCTGAGATTAGTTAAGACCTATGGATAATCTGCTGCACTCGTTACATCGTCCTTTTATTTGGATAATGGTACTTTTATTTATCGCTTTTTATCCTATGCTTATCTCTATTTATGTATTTTTACCCTTACTCATCGGTATCATGGGATATATCCTTATTTCCGGTATCGAAGAGGGTAAATTACATTATGTCCTCATTTCTATTATTTATTTTGTGAATTTAGAAGTCAATCTCTCTTTACCTTTTTTCTTAACAATTATTTCTTCTTTGTTGGTATATATATTGTTTTATCATAATTTAACACATTTTAGAAAATGCCAAATATGTAAACCGATACTTTCAGTGATACTGATTGATGCATTTTATTTAGGTTCACTGCTTGCGTATGACTTTATATTTCAAAGTACATCAGTGGTATTAGATAATATTTTACTCTATTCTCTTATTGTTGATATTTTAGTGGTGGTGATACTATGAGATATAAATTTGTTATTCTTGTGTTTCTTCTTTTTTGGGGAGGGATGATTGCCAGACTTTACCATGTGAGCATTAAATCAAATTTTTATTATGAAGGTTTAGCCAAAGACAATATAGAAAGAAAACGTTTTATTAAACCTGTACGGGGTGAGATTTCGGATATCAATGGAAATCTTTTGGCGATGAATCAGATAGGTTTTTCTATTTTACTGAAACCACATCTCAAACAAACAAATCAAAAACTGATAGCTGTCGTAGATAAATTAGTTGAGACTTTCCCTGATCTCAATAAAACAATTATGCTCAAAGTCTATAAAAAACATAATTCTCCCTATAATCATAAATTTATCAAAGTAGTAGATTTTATTCATTATCCCAATATGATGGGGGCGTATCCCAAGTTAAGTATACTTCCGGAAATAAAGATAGAAGCGGAAACAAAACGCTATTATCCTTATGGGAAATATGCAGCACACATTGTGGGTTACACAGGACGTTCAAATAAAAAAGAAAACCTGAAAGACCCTGTAGTCAATGAAGTAGGTAAAGTAGGTAAAAGTGGACTTGAACGTTACTACAATAAAGTTTTAGAAGGGGATTTGGGGTACGTTGTCTCTAAGGTAACTGCAACAAATAAAGCGATTGAAGTTTTGGAAAAAGTCCCACCTAAAGACAACAAAAATATTCAGCTTAATGTAGATATCAATTTACAAAAAATGATTTATGAACGTTTTAAAGAGTCCAAAGAGGTTGGTGTCGCTATTGTTATGCGTACTAATGGAGAGATAGTGTCTGCCGTGAGTTATCCTTCTTATGACCCCAATTTATTTGTGGGTGGTATTAGTACAAAAGATTGGCGAGCCCTGCAAGATAATCTTGCACATCCTTTTACGAATAAGTTTATACATGGTACCTATCCTCCAGGCTCTACGATAAAGATGGGAATGGCACTGGCATTTTCCAAATCTTTAGCAGGGGTACTGGACACCCCTGAACATTGTGGTGGGTATATTACTTTAGGAAAGAGTAAACATAAGTTTAGATGTTGGGCATCGTGGGGACATGGAACAGTCCGTTTACGTAGAGCCATAAGAGAGAGTTGTGATGTCTACTTTTATAATAAAAGTTTAAAAGTCGGTATCGATGCAATGGCAAAGCACTTACGTTCTTTTGGTTTGGGCGTCAAAACAGGGGTGGATTTACCTCGAGAATATAATGGTGTTATCCCTGATAAAGCGTGGAAAATGAAACGCTATAAACAGGCATGGTATATGGGAGAGACAGTTATCTCTGCTATTGGGCAAGGATATGACCTTGTTACACCACTGCAAGTAGCCAGATATACTGCTTTGCTGGCTACATCCAAACTGGTGACTCCACGTATGGCAAAAGTCATCGATGACAATGTGACACATCCTACCAT
>DRQB01000121.1 GCA_011330645.1 Campylobacterota bacterium
AACTGCAAACGTCACTGCAACATATAAAACCATTACAAGAATTATCGCCACCATCATAGATTTTAACATCAATTTTCCAGGATCATCCATATCTTCTGCTGTATTGGTTATCACCCTAAAGCCTTCAAAAGCAAAAAAAGTCAGTGACACTGAAGAGAAAACATTCATGACAGGAGGTGCATCTTTTAATGCCAGTAGTGCAGGATCTATGTAGAAAAAGACTACTACTGTAAATAAAATAATAATGCTAAGTTTTATAATAACAATCACATTTTCACTTCTAGCAATGAGAGAACTCCCTGCAAGGTTGATAAACATAAAGAGTAGCAGTACCCCAACGGCATAACTGTTTGCCCAAAGTGGGCTGTTCTCCCCTGCACTCATCATAGCTGCATAAGTACCAAAGGTCTTTGCCACCATCGCGATGGCAACCATAGCGGAGAGGTAAAAAAGTACGGACAAAGAACCAGAAAAAACGCCTTCTCCATAACACTGCACCAAATACTCTACAATACCCCCACGGCTTGGGTATACAGTAGCCAATTTGGCTAAAGAGTAACCACTAAGCAGTGCAATAATACCACCCAAAATAAATGATATCCATACTAAATTACCAGCAATAGCACCTGCTTCACCCAAAAGGACAAAAATACCTGCCCCAACCATAGAACCAATACCTAGAAATACAGCACTCCACAGTCCGAAGGCTTTTGTATCTTGTTTTATTTTACTATTCACAATCTTACCTTATAAAAGTTTAGTCAATTTATCTGTCATCTCAAGCGCCCAGTCTGGGGGCATATGTCCTTTATTGAAGTAGAGATAGTTATCGAATCCCCATTTCATCATCTTAGAGACGGGGGAATGCATCGCTACATCTCTTTTTCCTCCGTAAAGTGAGTTTGAAGCGATGAGTGTGGCTTCATTTCCACCCATATTCATAATACAAAATACCTCTAACTCATGTGGAGGAATAGTAACATCTTCCCCTAGTTCTTTCATAAGAGATGCCGCAGCGATTGCCCCTTGTATAATGGCAATATGCCCTAGCTTTGGTTGCGCTAAGGCAGTAATGTCACCTGCGGCAAAGATATTGTCATAATCTAAATGTCTCATAGTTGTATCGGTAGGGATAAAGCCTTTTTCATCTCCTATGCCTGAGTCTAAAATGACATCTGGCGCAGCATACGGTGGGATGACTATAGCTAAATCACATGGCATTTGTGTACCATCATCAAAAGCGATAAAGTCTTTACCTATCTCTCTTACTATTTTGTTGTTATGGAGTGTCATATCCTGTTTGGTCATAAACTCACCTATGACTTCATGTGGCTTATCACCAACATCTTCAAAGAAGACTTCTGAAGGCGTAAAAACATCTATCTGATATTCTTCTATTCTCTTTAGACCTTTCTCTTTTTCAAGATAATAGTCAAGCATGAACATCACTTCACCTATAGGCCCTTCACAGGGTGCAGACAGTTCTGGAGCTTTGACTCTGCTACCCCAGTAACTTTTTGCTGCACCCGTAACGATGCGTCCACCATCAAAAGTCTTAACCTTTTCCCAAAGTTTTTGGGCTTGTGTATCGTCACAGACAGAATAACCGTACTCTTTGTATCCTTTTATGGCATCATAGTCTTTTACTGCCCCTAAGGTGACAAAAAGATAATCATACTCTATCTGTTCTCCACCTTGCAATATAACTCTATTTAAATCAGGTTCTATGAAATCTACTTTATTTTGTATAAACGTTGCACCACGACTCTCAAGGGTATGTTCCAGTTCCACCAAAGAGTGTGACAAAGGTGCACCCTCAAAGGCTATTTCTGGGAGTGCAGGTTTAAGTAGTGCATGAGAGCGAGCATCTATCACTGTGACATCTATGGTTTTACCTATTAGATGTCTTATTTTATAAAATATATGTAACCCTGCAAACCCTGCACCTAATATCACTATTTTTTTCATACCAGACCCCTGTTTAAATTATTTTTGTTCTTTTTCATCTATTGCATCCAAGGCTGCTCCACCTACAAGCAGTGAAATACCATCAAAAAAGAGACTTACTCCTACAAAGAAGCCTACAAGCCAAAGGGAGGTAAATGGCCAACCTATAATGAAGATAATTGCCAAGACCAAAGATGTAGCTGCATTGAAGAGCCATACCCATTTATGCTTTTGTCCCTCAGCAGAAAATGCCAATCCAAAACCACCAAAGGCATCCATAAAGAAATAGATACTAAAGAGTAACCCTAGCGTAGCCACACCTTGCAGTGGATAAAATATCATATAACTCGCAACGATAATGAGGATAAAACTTTTTAGCCATCCTGCCCAATCCTTGCGATTACTCGCCCATGTCAAAGCACCTGCACTAATACCTGCAAATAACATCAGATACGATACAAATGCCAAAGTGCCAAATGTCATAAATGTGGGGAAAAATATCCCCACTGCGCCTAAAAGGATAAAAAGTACTCCTCCTATTTTGGCATATTTTTTAAATTTATCTACCAAAGTTTGGTTGATTTTCATTTCTAAGCTTGTTTGGTTCCACATCATATATCCTTTTTATTTTATTTTGTTTATGTGGTAAGTATAGGTCAAACAAGTTAACCCTTCTGTCAGCTAACTAACAGTTATGAAAAAAATTTAGATATACAATGCATATTATAATACTTCAAGGAGAAAATCATGTCTTATAAAAATGATTTGAAACATAAAATCGCCTCTGTTTTGCATCATAAAAGTGACTCCTCCTCACATCCTATTGCACAGACACTTCATGCCATTTATAAACAAGCCTTAGAAGAATCAAAACAAACAGGTCAATCTGTTTCAAGTATCACGTATGAGATTTTAGAAGGATTGGAAGAGAGTCATCAGGAACATCTAGAGCATATTGAATCTCAGTTAAGTCACGCTTCTTCGGTGATTACCATGATTATTTATGAAAGTGCCCAAAAGCGTATTGAAGAAAAAGAAAAAAAATTACAACAGGCAAAAGCACAACTTGTTGATACAATAGAAGCAGAAATTCTACATTTACTAGAGTCATTAGATACTTTTGATGCCTATGCAAATGACAAATCACACACAGTGTTTAAACAAAGCCTCTCTAAGACAAAAATTGATATACTCGAAAAAATTGATGTGCTAAAGACACTTCTCCCACTATAATCAAGGACATTTTATGCCCAAAGACCCTTCTTTTGACCAACAAGCCTATGATGTTTTACAACACTCTACACTCTTTGGTAATTTAGATGAAAGTACCTTGAAAAACATCATCCACGAATGTACTGAAATTTCTTGGCGAAAAACAGACACCCTTAATCACGAAATGGGAGAGAAATATCTTTTTATTATTATCACAGGTAGACTCAAAGTAACCCATATCGATCCAGATACAGGCAGAAGTCTTGCACTTTTTCTCAAAGGTGAAGGTGATATATTTGATGTTTTCACCTTACTTGATGGCAAAGAACATGTTATTTTTCCTGTGGTTATGGACCCTATGCGTGTGCTTCGTATCCCTCTTGAAAGAGCCAGAGAATGGATTATCCAACATCCAGAATTTAATGCTTCTTTCTTACCTTATCTTGGAGAAAAGATGAGAGCCTTGGAATCTTTTGGTACCTCTTTGGTCTTTCATGATACCAATACAAGACTTGCAAAACTCATATTAGACCATACCCACCCAGAATCCAACCATGAACATCATCCTGTCAAACTTATCAACAATCTTTCCCATGAATCCTTGGCAGAACTCATAGGTTCGGTACGTTCCGTTGTAAGTACCCAAATGCATAAGCTCAAAGAAGAAGGTATTATCATGAGTAAAAGAGGTCATTTGGCTGTTTCAAACCTAGAAAAACTTATCAAAAAGTGTGATATTTAAAAAGTTTTATTCTCTTATCTAAATTCCTATGATTATATGGCTTATTTTTGGTTAATCCTTTCATGTTATGATAAGTATATATCATAACAAAGGAGCTAACATGACACCGCAAGAAAAAGAGATACAAAACCAACAACGTAATATCGCAGCTCAGATTAAAGAAGTTTTTGAAAATACGATGAGTCTTTTTGATATGGACATCCCAGAAAATGATGACAGACAAGCTGCTGAACTTATACACAGAACCATGCAAGAGACACTAGATATGTTAAAAGCTGAGATAGAAAAAGGTACCTATGACCAGTTTTAGAGTAAAAATATGACAATATGACATATTTTTAAGAGTAAAACAAAAAATAGTCTATAATTAGAAATCTTATAAAAAGGATTCTAAGGATGGATGGTTTGATAGAAGTATCTTACACGGTGATGTGTAAAAATGATGTGAGTAAAGAAGTAATCCTAGCAGAGGTATTGTCAAATGAAAAAGTGATGAAAGCGATCAAAAGTGAGTTTGCATCAGGGCTTAGAAACCTTGTACTTTCTGCTAAAGAAGAGAGTACTGTTTACATCAAAACACAAAAAGAGGTGTTTGAGTTTACCGCAAGTAAAAATGACTTTGCAGACCTATTAGAACTTGCAGAAGAAGATGCGCGTAAACATAAACGCTTAAAAAAAGAGTGTGATGGGGTGGAGTTGGTCGATATTGTGACTATAGATTCATAATCTACAGTCCGCAAGCTTTTTTATCCATTGTAATTTTAAGTATCTCGTTTTGGGTTGTTTTGTTGAGATAACGATAAGTAATAATAATATCTGATTGTAAAAAACGTTTGGAATCCTTGCAGATGCCTCTTCTGATTACAGGTGCCATTCTTGTTTGACCATCAACTTTTAGTGTAGCATCACTTTTGGGGCCAGCATTAATTTCAAAAGTATAAATGAGCTCCGTACCATGACTATCAACATCAACCATTTGGGTATATGCATCCACTTTTTGTGGTAATGTTTTTTTTATCCCTATCACCGCTTCTTTCACTACAGTAAGATTTTGCATTCGTAATTTATCAATACTAAGATCTCCAGAGACTTGTATAGTTGTTTTAAAAAGTTGCATAGAAGCTGGTGCATTTGCCCAACAATTAACGGTGAGAAGCAGTATCCCTAGTAGCATTATACGTTTCATCTATTTCTCCAAAAATTTAAATATATATATTATAGTACAAGATATTAACCATCAAAATGATTTGGCTCAATTCTTCTTAAGATACTCCAAAACTTCATCATAATTCCCCTCAAAAGCAATAGGGATATCCCCTTTTTCTATCTGATAGTCATACATAGGGTCGTAGTATTCACGTAAGAGCATCTCTATCCATACTTTATGTCCCGAAGTGTCACCCGTCTTTTGATGTATGTCATATGCATCTATAAATGTTGTATGCATCTTGATATACCGTTCATACCCTACCCGTTTTTTGATGCGTACCAAGGCATCATTTGCATGTTCAAACCATTCTTTCAACCCCTCTTCACCATAGCGTAAACTATACTTTTGAAGTGCTTGAGTCACATACTCATCGAAAATAATCTCTACACGCTCTTGCATAGGGGTATTTAAAATGACAAGTTCCCCTTTTTTTAAGTGCGTAAAGAGTGGTTTAGGGATGTATATACGTCCTATGTTATGGCTCTCATCTTCTATGATGAGATGTTTATACCCTTTGGCTTCATGCTTCACAAGTGCATATCCAAGTGCATCTTCAAAATCTATCTGAGAAGGTTGTGCTGTGGTAAAGCCACCAAAAGATGATCCTCTATGGTTGGCAAGTCCTTCAAGATCTATGCTGTTTTCACACTCCAAGATTAGACCTGTCTTTCCACTACCTGTGCGTCCACCGACTATGAGTGTATTTGCTTCACTAGCGATACGTTCTGACTCAGCCATCAAAAAGGAACGAAAGGCTTTGTAGCCACCTTTTAGTCGGGTGATGGTGATGCCGACTTCCTGTACCCATGCTTGCGATATTTGTGAGCGTTGCCCACCTCTAAAACAGTACAGATAAGCATCGGGATGGGCTTGAATAAAGGCTTTCCATGCATCTACCCTCTCCTGCTTCAAAGGACCCACCAGCTCTTTACCCAGTTGTACGGCAGAGGCATTGCCCTGCTCTTTGTAGCGTATGCCTATGAGGTGGCGTTCTTCATCTGTCATGAGTGGGAAATTTACCGCTGTGGGGAATGCACCTTTGTTAAACTCTACAGGGGCACGTACATCTATGAGGGGTCTGTTTTCAAGCACGATACGCCGAAAATCCTCCGTCAAAGGCAAGTCAAGTGCATTGATAGCTTCTATCTCATCTACTGTACCTACAGAGGGAGACTCTTGTGTGTTAGACAACTTCAATAAGATGCTCTCCACGTACCACAGTTTTACCAATGCTCTTAAGTTCAAGCCCTTCTTTACGTGTCAGTGCTAAAAAGGCTTCGACACTCTCTTTGCGCACAGCACAGAGTAGTCCACCAGAAGTCTGGGCATCACAGAGGATGTCTTGTTGTTCGGGTGTCATCTTGCCAATGTTGTGTCCATAACTCTCGTAATTGCGCCGTGTACCCCCAGGCACACAGTCCATCGCCCAATACTCTTTGACTTTAGGAAGCAATGGTACATCCTCGAAACGTACCACAGAAGAGATGCCACTTCCCTCGCATATCTCACCCAAGTGTCCAAGTAGTCCAAAGCCTGTCACATCAGTAATGGCAGTCACACCCTCAAGTGCAGAAATCTCTGCACCTATCTTGTTGAGCGTACACATCGCCTCGACAGCTGGCTCTATGTCACCCTCGGCTATCTTTGCATTTTTCTGTGCAGTGGTCAAGATGCCGATGCCAAGTGGCTTAGTTAAGAAGAGTTCACAGTTCTCTTCGGCAGTATCATTTTGTTTGAGGTTTTCATTCTCCACCAAGCCTGTCACCGCCAAACCAAAGATAGGCTCAGGAGAGTCGATGCTATGCCCACCTGCAAGTGGTATGCCTGCCTCTTCACAGACAGAACGTCCACCGTCTATTACCAAACGTGCCACTTCATCACTCAACTTTTTCACTGGCCATCCAAAGATAGAGATAGCCATAAGCGGCTTACCACCCATCGCATAGATGTCACTAATGGCATTGGTCGCGGCAATACGCCCAAAGGTAAAAGGGTCATCCACAATAGGCATAAAAAAGTCTGTAGTAGAAAGCACAGAAGTGCCATTACCAAGGTCAAATGCTGCTGCATCATCTTTGGTGGCATTGCCTACAAGCAGTTCTGGGTATGTTATGGTTTCTCTAGTAGATTTTAAAATATTATCGAGTTGTTTAGGTGAGATTTTACACCCACATCCTGCCCCGTGGCTGTATTGGGTGAGTTTTACTTCTTGCATTGTGTCTCCCTAGTATTGTAGATAAAGCAATACTAATCCTCTTTCCCTAAAAAGGAGTTTAATGGTATGATGGCATAAGAAGACTACAAGGTATTTAAAATGAAAAAAATCGAAATCCCCTACTATAAAACTCTCACCTTAGAACACGTAGTATTAGACTACAACGGTACCATTGCCAAAGATGGTGTGCTTAAAGACAAGGTGAAAGCTCTGCTTCCTGAACTATGTGAGAACTACACTGTACATGTCATCACTGCAGATACTTTTGGGAGTGTGAAAGCGCAGATGGAAGGCTTTGATGTTGTGGTAAAAGTGTTACAGACCGACAACCATACTGCAGAAAAAGCAGCCTATGTTGATGTACTGGGTAAAGAAAGTTGTGTTGCTGTTGGAAATGGAAATAACGATGCCCATATGATTCAAAATGCCATACTCGGTATCGCTATCGTTGGGGATGAGGGGTGTGCTACTCCTACACTACTTCAAAGTGACATCAGCAGTAAAGAGATAGCTGATACTTTGGCTCTTTTGCTCAATGAAAAACGATTGATAGCAACTTTACGGTGTTAAAGATTATAAATAATAGTGATTGTTAGCTATACTGTCACTATGGCAAAGAAAAAGAAAAAATACCTCATAAAACTTAACAATAAAATACGAAACTACTTTAATGGTCTTCCTTTTGATGAAGGTATCGCCACTGTGGATGATGACAAGCTTATAGAGCTTATTATGCTACTCGAAATCTCTATGCCCTCACATTCTCGTGAAGACATGGTACGTATGCTAAGACGAGTCTGGTCTGAAGAAGGAGCTGGTACGCGTGAGCTAATAGTCTCCTATCTTACAAAAGGACACAAAGCAGTACATACAGGAAAACGTGAAGAACAAAATGGCGATCATGGTTCTGACAAAGTAGGGAAAATACTCAGTATTCTCTCTACTATGGAGCATACGACGCAAGAAGAGAATATCATTTTGGAAGCATTTATAGATGCAAAACACTCTAAAATACGTCCAGAGAAGATACAAAATAAACTGCATTATCTGCGCATAAAAAACAGACTACACACCTTAGAAAAAGCACTGGATAGCACCTTTACAAGTAACAATGAAATGGAGTTTTACCACCGCTTTACTTTTGTCCTTAAAGAGGTAGATTTTTCTAAACTTCTTTTATGTAAAACTGCCTCCTTAGACATGGATAATATGTCAGAGAGTGATGATGAGCAAGTCATAGAAAAACTACGTGTTATTAAAGAAGAAACCATAGTAAAAAAGCAAGAAGAGTTGACGGATTTTTTAACACAGTTAAATGAGAAGGAACATCCCTATTTATCGGATGATGAAGTCTTTAAGTCACTTAAAAGTATGCCAACAGACTCAGCACTTTTACATACGCCTATTTCTCTCAATGTTGTAGAAAAAATATTAACTAATATTAGTGATAAATATGAGGTCTTTGAGAGTACAGACCACATCATCATAGAGAAAGAAAAAAACCATGATTTATTTGGGACGATTCTTTACTATAACACTTCAGTTTCCTATGAAAAACCTTACCTTTTCAACCTCATTTGGAAAGGTGCAGAGCTTCCTGTAAAAGAGGATATAAATAGAGTTAATGATGACCTACTTGCACACTTTAGAGTAGCCATAGATGATGTGCTTGAAGATATGAGAAACGAGAGTGAGAAACTCGATATTCCAGAAAAGACACTGCATGAGTTTGTTGTACGTTTTGTAGAGCCTCAGATACGTGCATCAAACACATTAAAATTTAAAGAAAAGAGCAAAAGACGTATACTCTTTCACTTTGGAGAGTACATCAAACCTTTACTTGAAAAGCAAAAACGTGAAGAGCTATTGGCAAAAACTATCCGTGACTTTAAAAACCTCTTTCCTTTAGCTCGTGAACTTAAACGTAAGATAGTCTTTCATGTAGGGCCTACCAACTCAGGTAAAACCTATGCCGCACTCAAAGAGTTAGAAGCTGCCACAACAGGTTACTA
>DRQB01000122.1 GCA_011330645.1 Campylobacterota bacterium
CTTGATGTACCGTTGGAGTGTTCGGAGAGTGTTGGAGACTCTTGGGGTGAGTTGAAGTAATGAATGATACTTTTGTAAAACTCCCACGAGGCACTTTCTTCATGGGAACAGATGATCTAAATGCGAGAGATAGAGAAAAGCCTCGTCATGAAGTGACTATAGACTATGACATCGCAATGGCGAAATATTTGGTGACGGTGGAAGACTATATGTTGTACGCTCAGGCCACAGGTGCGGTGGTACCGGAAGAACGTCATGAACATTTAGGTTTTGATGTACCAGTGCGCCGGGTGAAGTGGACGGATGCTGTGGCGTATGCACAGTGGAAGAGTGAGCGTGAGGGGAAGAAGTATAGATTACCAACAGAAGCTGAGTGGGAGTATGCCTGTCGTGCCGGCTCTGAGGGTAAGTTTTGTTTCGGTGATGATGAAGCTTTGCTTGGAGAGTATGCATGGTATGCTGACAATGCAGGAAAAGTCACCCATGATGTAGGCATAAAAAAGCCTAACGCATGGGGACTGTACGATATGCATGGCAATGTTTGGGAATGGTGTCTAGACAGGTATGCTGATGACTACAGTGAAACACCTAGAGATGGCTCAGCGTATGGCGTACCAAGTGAAAAGGGTAGAGTACTTCGTGGAGGCTCTTATAATGCTGATGCAGACAAATGTAGCTGTACATCACGGATAAATTTAGGAAGTGGTGGAAAGAACTATTTTATTGGATTTAGATTGGTTGTGGAAATTTAGGTAACGCATGAATTTGAAATAAGAGAAATGGACTCTGAATTAACAAATGGTTAGCAAACATCAGATATAATCTTTCATTATTTGTTAAGGACGGACAATGAAGTATATATTTTCGATGAAAATGGCAGTGTTAATGCTATTTCTTTTTGGTGTCATTATTGGAGCGGGTACCTTCATAGAAAATGACTATGGGACGCAAACTGCACGAGCACTTATCTATAAAGCACAATGGTTTGAAATCTTTTTAGCTTATTTTGTATCGATTGTAGTTTACAATGTATTCAAATATAAAACATACAAGACAAAACTCCCTGTTTTTATCTTCCATATCTCTTTTCTTGTTATTGCTATAGGTGCATTGACTACACGCTATATTGGCTATGAAGGGGTGATGCATATTCGTGAAGGTGAGACTGTAAATACTATGGTTTCTGACAATAAAATACTCCAAGTACATGCAAGCCAAGGTGACAAAAGTGCTGCTTTAGAAAAGACACTCTTTTTCTCTACTATGACGCAAAATCATCTGAGTGAAAGTTTGAAAGTAGGGGATAAAGAAGTACATATTGACCTCCTTAAGTATATGCCTACAGCACAAGAAGAAGTGATAGACTCTCCTAAAGGTAAAAAACTTTTAGAACTTAAAATCTCAGCTGGAGGTAAAGGAAAAATACATTTCTTTGCTAAAGGTCAGAAAGAAGATTTTGGTGGTTTTTATGTGGGGTATGACATTGTGCCAAGCACTGATAAACCGACATTTCTCATCAAAGACAATCCAGCAGGTGGCTATAGTATCAATTTCCCATTTTCTCTTAAAACACTCAACATGAATGATAAAAGTTCAGGAGAGCTTAAAGGTGGTGACAACGACTTTAAGAGACGTATGCTGTATAGATTTGGATCGAATGCCATTGTTTTAAAAGATATACATGAAAAAGCAATCACAAAACTGGTTTCAAATGATATCAAAACACAACGTGGTGAAGCGGAATATATCAAATGGAAAGTACGTGTAGGGGATAAAAGTAAAACTGTTGTGACAAGACCATTTAAAGGTCAAATAGGAGATATTCATCGTTTAGATTTAGATGGTGTACATATCGATATGCGTGTAGGGGCTAAGGTGATTGATGTACCTTTTAGTATCACCTTGAAAGACTTTGAATTGGAGCGTTACCCTGGTTCTATGACACCTGCTTCGTACTCAAGTAGAGTCATACTCACAGATAAGGAAGAAAACCTAACGATGCCATACCATATTTACATGAACCATATCTTGGATCACAGAAATTACCGTCTTTTCCAATCTTCTTATGACCCAGATGAAAAAGGTACAGTTTTATCTGTGAATCATGACCCAGGAACACTTCCTACTTATATTGGATATCTACTGCTTGCATTTGGTATGATATGGTCACTTTTCCATCCAAATGGACGTTTTCAGAAGCTTTTAAAAGGAGCTAGAAAGCTACAGTCTACAGCAGCAGGTTTGGCATTGATAGCACTTTTAGCATTGTCACCGCAACATGTACAGGCATCTTCTCCAGAGATTGATGCAGGGATACTCAAGACCATGCAATCCTATAATTTAGAGCATACTTTAAACTTTGGTAAATTGGCAGTACAAGATCATCAAGGTCGTATGAAGCCTATGGATACTGTGGCACATGATGTGATTTCAAAAATCACAAGAAGAACATCACTCTATGATCTTGAGCCAACACAAATGTTGCTAGGTATGATTATGCAACCTAATATCTATCAGAATGTACCGATGATTTACATTGGACATAAAAAAATTGCTCTGACATTGGGACTTCCTGAAGATACAAAATATGCAAAATTTTCTGATTTCTTTAAAAAATCAGACAGCAGCTATAAAATATTTAATGCAGTGACGGAAGCAACACGTAAAAAACCACTGGAACAAACAAAATATGATAAAGAACTTATCAAAATTGATGAACGAGTGAATGTAGCATTTATGGCATACCAAGGTACATTGATGCGTATTTACCCAAAACCAAATGATGCCAATAACAAGTGGATGGCACCGATGGATGCCATTAAAGCATTCCCTGCAAAACAAGCAGAAGAAGTGAAAATGAGTATTTCAGCGTATTTCCAAATGGTAGGGTTAGGACTTCAATCAGGAGATTGGTCTAAGGCAGATTTGGCACTTAAAGGTATTCGTATGTATCAGAAAAAATATGGTGCAGCAGTTATTCCAAGTGCAAAACATATCGATATGGAAATTAAATATAACAAATTAGGACTCTTTGGTAAACTCGTACCACTTTATCTTATTCTTGGATTGTTATTATTAATCTTTGCCTTTATCAATGTGATTAAACCGTCATTCTCTATGAAGTGGATTATGCGTGTGGCATGGGGACTGTTTATTATTGGATTTGTTATTCATCTTACAGGACTTGGTATCCGTTGGTACATTGCAGGGCATGCACCATGGTCTAATGCCTATGAGTCCATTGTGACTATTGCCGCAGCTACGATGATAGCAGGGATTATTGTTGCGAGACGTTCTCCATTTGCGTTAGCTGGAGCAGCGATACTTGCAGGTATTACTATGGCGGTGGCACATATGAACTTCATTAACCCAGAGATAACCAACCTTGTCCCTGTCTTGAAATCTTACTGGCTGATGGTACACGTGGCAACCATTATTTCAGGAGATGGTTTCTTTGGACTTGGGTCTATCTTATCACTTCTTGTACTTATTTTGTACATTATGAGAGGTAAAGAGGGCAATGAAAATATTGACCGTTCCATCAAAGAACTTACGAACCTCTCCGAAATGGGACTTATTATTGGTTTGATGTTACTTACCATTGGTAACTTCCTTGGAGGTGTGTGGGCAAACGAATCTTGGGGACGTTACTGGGGTTGGGATAGTAAAGAGACATGGGCAGCTGTGACCATCCTTATCTATGCAACGGTACTTCACCTACGTTTCATTCCATCGTTAAAGTCCAATTTTGTTTTCAATGTGGCAGCAACATGGGCCTATTTCTCTGTATTAATGACATACTTTGGGGTAAACTACTACCTTTCCGGACTTCATTCTTATGCAGCAGGTGATCCAGTACCTATTCCTATGTGGGTTTACTATGGTGTTGCAGGACTCTTTATCTTAACTGTATTAGCCGCGAGAAATCGTAAATTAAAATAAATATTAGCTATCCTCAACCTTTGAGGATAGTCTACTTTCCAAGAATACTTTAAGCTTTATCTTCCTTCCTTTATATTATAATTACTTATCTCACATAATAAAGGAAAAAGAATGTTAGAAGAGTTTAAAAAGTTTCTCATATCGGGAAATATGGTAGATATGGCAGTAGGTTTCATCTTTGGTGGGGCTTTTGCTACAGTAGTAAAGTCATTGGTTGCCAATGTGATTATGCCTCCAGTAGGTTTGTTGATGGGGAAAGTAGATTTCTCTCAATTGTTTATCTCATTAGATGGTAATTCCTATGATACATTGGCTGCTGCTGAAAAAGTAGGTGCACCAGTTATTAAATATGGTGCGACAATCAATGATATTATTTCATTTATTATTTTAGGTTTTGTTGTGTTTATGTTTATCAAAGCATACAACAAAATGAAAGAACCAGAAGCTGAAGCAGCACCTACAACTAAAGTATGTGGTGAGTGTGCCATGGAGATACCAATAGACGCTAAAAAATGTGGACATTGTGGAAATACTAACGTTTAAGTATTTCACTCTTTAAACAAGGCTTTATAGCCTTGTTCCTCACTTCACAATCCTCTTTATCACTTCAGAACAAATAGTTAATCCAAAAGCACCGGTTACCCCAACAAAAGAACCTTTCTCTTTACATTTGTCTTCTTCAGGAGAAAATACCACTGTAAAGTTTCTATCGAACTTTGCTTTTTTTAATTCATTACGTATTTTACGTGCGAGTGCATCACCATGGGTTTTCCATATGGAGGCGACTTCTATTTTATTGGTTTCAAAACGTTTCGCAGAACCTACGGACATGATGAGTTTTTTATGACACTTTTTTGCGACTTCTATCTTGACCTTGGTAGTGTCTGCTGCGTCTATGATGATGTCATAAGGCTCAAAGTCAAAACTCTCTACCCATACCATAGTCATTTGTTGGTGTATGGTTTGTATACCAGGGTAGAGTTTGGCTAAAGTCTCTATCTTACTTTCTCCTACTGCCTCGGATCCTATCTGTCTATTTTGATTGGTTTCATCGTATATATCGTAGTCAAGTATCGTAATATCACTGACACCTGAACGGTAGAGACAGTCTAAAGCGTAAGAGCCGACACCACCTATGCCAAGTATGAGTATTTTAGCCTTTTGTATCTTTTGGAAGTTTTCCTCCCCAAAGAGCATACGACAGCGTTCAAATCTCATAGTTATTTCCTTTTAACATGACTAGTCATGTGAGCCTGCTGCTGAAGCAAACATAGCGTTAGCGTAGTTTTTTGAGCTTTGCTTAAAAAGCGTTCTATTGATGGTTGCATACGACAACGTTTAAATCTCAAAGCCACTCTCCCAATATTTTAATGTCCTCATATGACGTCATATCTAAGGTGACAGGTGTCACAGAAACATAGCCATCATTGACTGCTTCAAAGTCTGTGGTATGCCCTTTGGTATCCATCCAACCAAGCTCTGGTAATCCTATCCAATAGTACTCTTTGCCTCGTGGGTTGTAATGTACTTCTGCGTTATGTGCATAGAGTCTGTTTCCTGCACGTGTGACTTTAAAGCCTTTACACTGTCCAGAAGGAATGGGAGGGATGTTCACATTTAAAAATTTACGTTTAGGAAGAGGAAAGTCCCCGTCAAATATTTTGTTTACTAAAGAGACGATACTCTCCC
>DRQB01000123.1 GCA_011330645.1 Campylobacterota bacterium
AGTTCACTCACTCGTACCCACACTGTTGGAGAACGAAAAAGCCGCTTATCTATAGAGCAACGAATCAGTGGTTTATCTCTATTGACGATAAGCCTGAGGGTTCTAACGATACACTTAGAGAGTCTGCACTGAGTGCGATAGAAGATGTAAACTTCTACCCAACAAGTTCTAAAAATAGACTCAAGCCTATGATAGAGGGTAGACCTGATTGGTGTATCTCTCGTCAGCGTTCATGGGGTGTACCGATAGCATTCTTTAGAATCAAAAGTACGAAAGAAGTTATCTTTGATGCAGATGTGCTAGAGCACATCGCAGCTCTTTTTGACGAGCATGGTGCAGATGCATGGTATTCTATGTCTAATGCAGAGTTATTGCCAGCAGGTAGTAAGTATAACCCAGATGATTTGGAAAAAATCTCTGATATCTTGGATGTATGGTTTGACTCTGGTTCTACATGGAACTCAGTACTTAGTAGCGGTAACTATGATGCAGGTGAATACCCAGCATCACTTTACATAGAAGGGTCTGACCAACATAGAGGTTGGTTCCAGTCTTCATTGTTACTCTCTTCAGCTGTGAACCAAGTGTCTCCATATAAAACACTCATCACTCACGGATTTACCGTAGATGAAAAGGGTGAGAAGATGTCTAAGTCTAAGGGTAACGTGGTTGCTCCAGACAAGGTCATTAAGCAGTATGGTTCTGAGATATTACGTTTGTGGGTAGCGCTTAGCAACTACCAAACAGACTTGAAAATCTCTGATGGAATACTCAAACAAACAGCAGAGCAGTACAGAAAGATACGTAATACCTTTAGGTTTTTACTTGCAAATGTCGATGATTTAGAAGTATATGTAGAAAACGATGCATATGGTGAGCTAGACCGATGGGTACTAACCAAAGCTAGAGAAGTATTTGCTTCAGTCAAAGCAAGTTTTGATGCGTATGATTTCTTAGGTGGATTTGCCACACTCAATCACTTCATTACCAATGAGCTTTCTGGTATCTATATGGACATCACCAAAGACAGACTTTATTGTGAGGATAAAAATGATACAACTAGACGTGCAACACAGTCTGCTATGGCACACATCTCTAAAGCGATGCTTGGGCTTGTAGCACCTGTACTTACTTACACAGCAGATGAGATACTCGAATATGCTCCAGCACTCTTTAAAGATGGTATGGAAAATGTATTTGACCTTGTGTATGTAGAAGTACCAGAAGTAGAGAAAAGTTTTGATGATGCAGTACTTTTGGAAGCAAGAGTAAAATTCTCAGAAGCGGTTGACAAACTCAAAAAAGAGAAACTCATGAAGTCTACACTTGAAGTGGAAATAGCAGGAGATATGAGTATCTTCGCTATTAGTGACAGTAAAGACTTAGAAGACTGGTTTGTGGTATCGGCTATGAAAGCAAGTTCTGAGGGTGAGCAAGTGGCTTCATTTGAAGTAGAAGGTAAAACATTTACTGTACACAAAGCAACGGCAGCAAAATGTCCTAGATGTTGGAGATTTACTTCGACTTCAGAAGAGTGTGCCTGTGAACGCTGTGCCAAAGTGGTAGGTGCGTAATGTTTGATATGACTCAACCTATACAGATGGAAGTGATTGTTGGTTCGATTGTTTTCATTTTTGGATTGGTAGGTGTTGGGTTGGCTGTAGTGGCGTATTATAAGAAGAAACAAGATAGACAAGGATAATATTTGATTACTTTAAAAGAAGCATTAACAAAATCTAACGAAGAGATGGAAGCACTCAGAATTGAACTTGAAACAAAAGCAAAAGAGTCTGGTCTTAACGCTTATGTTGGCTTTGAAAGTTCTGGTGAGGGTGTGCCCATACTCATTAAAGACAACATTCAAGTCAAAGACTGGTCTGTGACAGCAGGATCAAAAATTCTTCAAGGCTACATCGCTCCTTATGAAGCGACAGTCATTACTAACCTTAAGTCTAAAGGAATGATGGCATTTGGTCGTGCGAACATGGATGAGTTTGCGATGGGAAGTACCACTGAGAGTTCTTATTATGGTGCAACTATCAACCCACATGGTGACAACAGAGTACCAGGTGGAAGCTCGGGTGGTTCTGCTGCTGCAGTTGCTGGTGGCATCGCCATCGCTGCACTTGGTTCAGATACTGGTGGGTCTATCCGTCAGCCTGCAGCGTACTGTGGTGTGGTAGGGATGAAGCCTACGTATGGACGTGTATCTCGTTTTGGTTTGGGTGCATATGCTTCCAGTCTTGACCAGATAGGCCCAATCGCTCAAAATGTAGAAGATGCTGCGATACTTTATGATGCTATCAAAGGGCATGATGACAAAGACTCAACATCTGCAGACTTTGAGATAGAAGACATTGCTAATAATTTGAACCCTGACGTTAAACTGACTATTGCAGTCATAGACTCCTATGTAGAAGCTGCAAATGCAGATGTCCAAAAAGCATTTAACGAGACAGTGGCAAAGCTAGAAGCTACAGGACATACCATTGTGCATAAAGAGCTTTCTAATACCAGGTATGACATCGCAACCTACTATGTACTTGCTACAGCTGAAGCAGCCACGAACTTGGCACGTTATGATGGTGTACGTTATGGAACAAGAGCCGAGTCTAAGAGCACAGAAGAGCTTTTCTTTAACACAAGAAGTGAAGGTTTCGGTGAAGAGGTAAAAAGACGTATCATGCTTGGTAACTTTGTACTCTCTTCAGGTTACTATGATGCATACTATGTGAAAGCACAGAAAGTAAGACACCTTATCCGTGATGAGTTTAACGCTATCTTTGATGAGGCTGACCTTATCTTGTCTCCTGTAGCACCATCTGTTGCACCTAAGATAGGAGAGAGTGAAGACCCACTTGAGATGTACAAGTCAGATATGTATACACTTGGTATAAACCTTGCGGGACTTCCTGGTATCTCTGTACCTGTTGCTAAAAATGATGAAGGTATGCCGGTTGGATTGCAACTTATTGCTAAGGCATTTAACGAAAAAGTACTTTTTGATGGCGCTGCTAGCCTCGAAAAAGCTGTAAATTACAAGTGAGTCTGAGGCGATAGCCGAAGCTTTAGTGAGATGAATTAATCAA
>DRQB01000124.1 GCA_011330645.1 Campylobacterota bacterium
GATGCAGCGCATAAAACAGCACATAATATACTAGACCGTATGGCAATTATTCCTCGTTACTTCGAAGCTTCAGGACTTGATGTCAGTCCACAAATCATTAAAAAGTTAGACAATAAACGTAAAATACCTATGGTAGGAAAACTCATAGACATGCTCCATATTATTTATGAAGAAGAGATAGACCATGTACTTAAAGGGGATAGGTGGTTTAAATATTTATGTGAACAAGAAAATAAAAGTGAAGATATTTATTTTGAGATACTTGAACGCTATGATTTATTGCATAAGCATAGACCTTATGTCAATGTAAGTGCTAGAAAAGATGCAGGTTTTACATGTAAAGAGATAAAAAGATTGGGTGCAAAGGAGTGTTCTTGAAGAGATTTATAGAACAAATGTTTTTTGCGCCACATTGGTACCATTACCCATTGATAGTTTTATTGTTACCTTTTTCATTTCTCTATGGATTTATTATGTGGTTACGCAGGAAATTTGCTAAACAGGTTTCTTTCTCTCTTCCGATTGTTTCTGTAGGTAATCTCATCGTAGGAGGCTCGGGGAAAACACCTTTTGTGATTGCTTTAGCATCTAGATATACAGGTGTGGCTGTCATCTCCCGTGGGTATGGACGACAAAGTACAGGGCTTCTTGAAGTGAGTCGCCAAGGGAAAATACTCGTAGATGTCACACAAAGCGGTGATGAACCGATGCTTATGGCGACTTCTTTACCGCAGGCCTCGGTCATCGTGAGTGAAGATAGACAAAGCGCCATTGGGCTTGCTATCAAACAAGGGGCTAAAATCATTGTACTTGATGACGGGTTCAATAGAGTAGATTTGGAAAAGTTTGATATTCTTTTAGAACCTTTAGAGATAGCAAACTATTATACCTTTCCTGCGGGTCCATTTAGAGAGTTTATGAGTACCCGTAGAAAAGCCAATATTATAGCAAAAGAGGGAAAATCATTTACAAGGCATGTCACTATCGAAAATATGAGTCATCGGATGATACTTGTAACTGCTATTTCTAATCCCGGGCGCTTAGATGCTTATTTACCCAAAAATGTTATCAAAAAAGTATACTATGATGACCATGCCTACTTTGATGAATCAGTCTTACAAAAGATTTTGAAAGAGAATCAGGCAACGTCTATACTTTGTACCTCAAAAGATAAAGTAAAGATGCAGCACTTTAAGTTGCCTATCTCAGAAATGAAGTTAAAATTAGAGATTAAAAATGAGATATTGACGCAAGTCGATGCGTATGTTAAAGGATATAATAATGCGTAATAATATAGATGTTGTAAAAACATTACTTGAGGCATTGCCTTATATAAAACGATTTGCTAATGAAAAGATAGTGATTAAATATGGTGGATCTGCACAAACATCTGCCAATCTGAAAGAACAATTTGCCCAAGATATTGTCTTATTGCATCTTGTAGGGATGAAACCTATTGTTGTGCATGGCGGGGGGAAAAGTATTACTAATTTACTTTCTGATTTAGGGGTAGAAACAAAATTTGTTGATGGACAGCGTGTTACAACGAAAGAGGTGATGCGTATTGCAGAAATGGTTCTTAGTGGAGAGATCAATAAAGAGATAGTCTCACTTCTTGATAACCATGGAAGTAAAGCCATAGGTATATCTGGGAAAGATGGGGGCTTCTTAAAAGGAGTGCCAAAAGATTTTGAAAATTTTGGATATACAGGAAATATTGAACACATTAATCCTGAGATAGTGAACAATATTATTGAAGATGGTGCTATTCCTGTCATTGCCCCTATTGCGGGTAGTAGTACCATAGGACATCCAGGATTTAACATTAATGCTGATTTGGCTGCGAGTAAAATTGCTGTAGCGATGGAAGCAAGAAAAGTACTTTTCTTGACAGATACTCCAGGTGTACTTGATAAAGAGATGAAACTGATTACAAACCTAAGCATAGAAAAAACAGAAGCATTAAAAGCAGATGGTACAATTCAAGGTGGTATGGTACCTAAGGTAGATGCCTGTATAGAGGCACTTCGTGGGGGTGTAAAAAAGGCACATATTATAGATGGACGTGTGGAACACTCGTTACTCTTGGAAATACTCACAAGTTCAGGTGTAGGAACTTGTATAGAATTGTAAAATTCCATAGATAATTTAAGTTAAATTAAGAATAAAGTAACTATACTTCGGCATACAGTATATGCTGTATTGAAAAAGCCAAATTCATCGCGAGGTGGATACGGAAAGTCTAGAATCTCTCTGAGAAAGTCGGACTACCAATAGAGATGTACGAGGTTACCTACCGGTAATCTTTTTTCTTCTTCTATTAATTTGTATTTAGTATTTATGGCGTATGTTACTTGTGTTAGTTGACATTCTTTTTCCCTAAATATACTTAATGGACATGAGTAATACTATGTCAATAATACTAAATACTCATCAATCTACTCTCTTTGTTACCAATCAAACTAAATTATGCCGCTTCATTAACTTAATCTTAAATTAGACACTCTTTGTCAGTTTTTTTAGTTATAATATCTTATTATTTAATTACACAAAACAGGATAGTATATGCAATTTATTGAGACACGAGGTAATGATGGTAGTAAACCATCAAGTGTATCTTTCTCTGAGGCAATTCTTAGCCCAAGTGCTAGTTTTGGTGGTCTATATGTACCACAAGAGCTTCCATCGATTAATCAAGATTTTTTAGAAAAACATCTTACAAGCCACTATAAAACATTGGCATTAGATTTTTTAGAATCATTTGGGATTGATATTGAAACAAAAATTCTTAAGGAAGCATTGGAAAGATATGATGCGTTTGATGACCCATCCAATCCAGTACCCCTTTCTCAGATAGAAGAGGATTGCTTTGTTGCAGAACTCTATCATGGACCTACACGTGCTTTTAAAGATATGGCATTACAACCTTTTGGCTATATTTTAAGTAAATTGGCACAAAAAAGAGGTGAAGAGTATCTTATCATGGCGGCAACTTCTGGTGATACTGGTCCAGCTACCCTTGAAACATTTCAAAATCAAGAAGGTGTCAAAGTAGCATGTTTGTATCCAGATGGTGGTACATCAGATGTTCAAAAACTACAAATGGTAACAGAAGATGCATCAAATCTTAAAGTCATTGGTGTAAAAGGTAATTTTGATGATACGCAAAATGCATTAAAAGAGCTACTCGCTTCAGAGGACTTTAAAGCGGAATTACATGCACGGGGCATCAAGCTTTCTGCAGCCAATTCTGTGAATTTTGGTCGTATTATCTTCCAAATTATTTACCATATACATGCCTATTTAGAATTGGCGCGTAAAGAACATATTACTATGGGAGAGAAGATTTATCTTGTTGTGCCTAGTGGTAACTTTGGGAATGCCTTAGGTGCTTATTATGCGAAGAAAGCGGGGCTCCCGATAGAAAAAATACTTATTTCTTCAAATATGAATAATATTTTAACAGATTGGATCACTACCGGTACTTATGACCTAAATTCACGCGTTTTGATTCAAACTGAGTCCCCTGCAATGGATATTTTGAAAAGTTCAAATATTGAACGTATTATGTTTGACAAATTTGGAGACAAACGTACAAAAGAGTTAATGGATGATTTGGCAAAAGATGGTAAGTCGCAACTTACAGAAGAAGAATTAGCATCACTTCGTGAAGATTTTGATGCATCTTTTTCAGATGATTTTGAATGTGAATCTGTTATCGGAATGTATGCCAAAAATGGCTATATTATGGACCCCCATACTGCAACATGTATGCGTGCTTATGCGCATTTACGTGAGATAAAGCTTAAAACAGTTGTCTATTCTACGGCTGAGTGGACCAAGTTTTCTCCAGCAGTGGCACATGCATTGGGAAAAGATGTTAATGGAGATATAGAAGCACTCCAGTGGGTTAGTGCGCATGCCAATGTATCTGTACCTAAAATGATAGAAGGTTTATTTACAAAACCAATTAAACATACAGTTGTTGTCGAAAAAGAGTCTATTAAAGGAGAGATGTTAAACTTTCTATAGTTTAACATAACGTAATGTCGAGAAATTATTTACCTTATTTGATTATACTCTTTGTCCTCACAGAAGTTAGTTTTGCAAAGAAAATCGTTGATTGTAGAGTGGTGACAGGAAGTACGCCGGAGTGTAATCAATATGGCTCTAAACTTATTAGAGCCAAAGAGGTTGTTTATGATGTTGATAGAAAGAAACTCATCATATCGAAGACCTTACCCGTACCGAAAAAAGCAAAAGTAAAAATCATATCTGTATCAGATATGATAGAAAAATATGTCAAAATTGAAGATTCTTTACGTTTTAAAGGCTCTCAAGAAGAAGCTCTCAATGTCAAAGTTATCAAAAAACTTGTCTCTGAAGAAAAAGTCAAAGAAAAGATTCATAATATTTACCCGCAACAAGAAACGCAACAACATGAAATCGTGAGTGTCCCTACGGTAAAAAAGACACATCCACTTCCTATCCAAAAACCTGAAAAAGTGTATGGTGTTTATTCTGTGGCAAGTGGAGATGTTTTAGGTAAAATAGCAAACAAATTTGGGTTTAGCTCAAAGGAATTACTCAGACTAAACCATTTAGATAAAAAAGCTACTTTACATATAGGACAAAAATTTAAGATACCTCTGCCTCAAAAAATGGTTGATGCCATTGCAGATGGAGAATATATCATTGAATCGGGTGACACACTGCTCTCTATTGCGCATAAGTTTAAAGTCGCACCGAAAGATTTGGTCAGCATAAATCATATTAAATCAAATACGATTATACGTGAAGGTAAAAAACTACTTTTGCCTTTACCTTATGTTTTGAAAAAAATAGAAGTTGAAAAAAAGAGACTTGCTGCAAAAAAGAAGAAATTAGAGAAAGAAAAACAGGCAAAACGTAAAGCTGCGTTGAAAAAAAGAAAACTGAGTCTAAAACGAAAAGTTAAAATGATTCGAGGTTTTGGAAAACATAAGCTTCGTGTAACGGCAACAGCCTATAGCTCACATAGAGGACAAACAGACAAAACGCCTTTCCTTGCTGCATGGAATAATCGTATACGCCCTGGTATGAAAATTATTGCGGTTTCTCGTGACTTATTGACTCGATATGGATTACGCAATGGATCAAGGATACGCATAGGTGGCTTGCGTGGATATTATACTGTCAGAGACAAAATGAATAAACGTTTCAGAAAACGGATTGATATTTACATGGGTATCAATAGAAGAAGAGCCTTACGCTGGGGAAGACGCTCCGTCATTATTTATTGGTGAGACCCGTTAAGTAAACGTGAATAGTTTCACGTTTATAGGGTCGAAACCGAAGCGGTAGAGCAGAGCGACCCGTGAAGGCAAACCCGTTAAGTAAACATGAATAGTTTCACGTTTACAAAGACTCATAAATCTCTAGTACCTCTAAATACTCTTCCATTTTCTCTTCATAGAGTGCTTCTAGTTTAGAGAGTTCTTCACTCAAAGTGGTTAACCCTTTCTCCTCATAACATGTTGGGTCATACAAACAAGTATTTATCTCTTCTATTTTCTTCTCCAATGCTTCTATCTCATCTGGTAATTTATCATAGGCTTGTTGCTGTTTATATGTGAGTTTTGTCTGTTTTTTCTCTTTACTCACTTCTTCTTTTTTAACACTGTGGGTCACTTCTTTTTCTAAGGAGTCAAGCTCTTTCATCTCTTTTTCTATCTCTAAGTATTCTGTATAGGTTTGGTAAGACTCTTCTACTAAACCATTGCCTTTAAAAATGAAGAGTTTAGAGGCAATTTTATCTATAAAATATCTATCATGAGAGACAAAGAGTAGCGCTCCTTGAAATGCAATTAGTTTGTCTTCCAAAATGGTAATGGTCTGGATATCCAAATCATTTGTAGGTTCATCAAGGATGAGACACTCTACATTTTTGGTAAAGAGTAGGGCAAGTGCCACACGGTTTTTCTCTCCACCAGAGAGTTGTCCTACTTTTTTAGTCATATACTCTTCAGGGAAAAGAAATGTTTTTAAGTAAGCAAAGACATGCATGTGTGCACCCTGCACATCAACATGGTCTCCTCCATCTGGACAGAAAGTCTCTATGAGTGTGTGCTCATCATTAAGCATCTCTCTGTGTTGGTCAAAATAGCCTATGGTAAACTCTCCCTTATTGATAAGTCCAGCATTTGCTTTGAGACGTCCAAGAAGAAGTTTAAGCAGAGTTGATTTACCTGCCCCATTGATACCGACAATGGCTATCTTATCACGTTGAAGTATACGTGTAGAGAAGTTTTCTATGAGCAATTTATTGGCTATGGAGTACTTGAGGTTTTCAACATCAAAAAGCATCTTGCGTTTGCTTAGACCTTTTTCACCTCTCCAGCTTTTTTTCTCACGTTCGAGTTCTACTTGCATTTTACGGATAAGGGTAGGGTTTTTCTTGGCTTGCTCTCTAAGTTCAAAAACTCTGGCTTTACGCCCTTGGTTACGCTTTTCTCTAGCACGTACACTTTTGCCTAGCCACTCCTCTTCACGCTTGAGCATTTTAAGCAGTGTGTCATGGCTTTTTGCCAAAGACTTCATACGCTCCTCTTTTTGAACAAGGTAGTCACGGTAGCCACCTTTGTAACTTACCAAGCCTTGGTTCTCTACCTCTATCACACGCGTAGCGATAGTGTCGATGAAGTGCCTGTCGTGAGAGATGAAGAGTAGAGTAAACTTCTCTTTCAGTAAAATTTCCTCTAAAAACTCTACCATATAGACATCAAGGTGGTTGGTAGGTTCATCAAGCAGTAGTACATCTGGTTTTTTCAGTACCAGTGAAGCAAGTGCAACGCGACGTTGCTCCCCACCAGAGAGTGAGATGACCAAACGGTTTTCATACTCTTTGAGTTTAAACTCCTGTAAGATACGTTCTATTTTGTCATCTAAATTCCATGCATTATGGTGGTCAAGAAAAGCTGTGATGTTTTCCAATTTAGCCAATAACTCTTTATTTTCAAAATCTTCGGCTACTTTTAGACTGAGTGCGGCATGTTCTTCTTGTGCAGTTTTGAGTTCAGTAAGCTCGTTTAAAATGGCATCTCTTACGGTGAGTGTTGCCTCAAAATGAGGTTGTTGTGCCAGCATCTCTATTTGTAGACTAGCGTTTACCACACGTTTACCCTCGCTTGGTTCTTCTGTCCCTAAAGCTATTTTCATTAATGTAGACTTTCCACAACCATTTTGTCCTACAACAGCGATGCGTTCCCCCGCATTGAGGTGAAAATCAACATCATTGAGAAGTAATTTAATATCGTATTGTTTTTTGATGTTAAAGAGGTCTACAAGTGCCACAAATAATCCTTAAGTGTAATTGTCGCAATTATATCAAATTGAGTGGAATTTAAGGCTTGATTAGGTATATTCCAACATAATTATATGCAAGGACACACATGTTACAAACCATTATTATTCTCTATTCTATTTATACCTTTATAAAAATCTATATTGGCGTGATGCAAATAGGTTACATTAACGACGAAAAACGAAAAACACCAGTACTGATGTCAGCAGAGAAATATCTTATTGCAGGCAATTATGCCGTTGCCAATGGTAAACTTGGGTTAGTGACAACTTTAATTGACTATCTTATGTTTATTTGGTGGATATTTGCAGGGTTTGCATGGTTGTCGTCTATTGTGCAAGTAGATAATACGATACTCCAAGCTGTCTTGTTCTTGTTTGGATTTATCGCTATCAATTTCATCGTAGGGCTTCCTTTTGAACTCTACCAAAAATTTAAGATAGATGAATCTTTCGGGTTTAACAAAATGACAGCTAAGATGTTTGTACTTGACACACTCAAGTCTTCTTTACTCTTTGTCATCATCGGTGGAGCTATCTTTGCACTGTTGGCGTGGATTATAAGCAGCTTTGAGTCATGGTGGCTATGGGGATTTGTCTCTATGTTTACCGTGGCAGTATTAGCCAATGTACTTATGCCAACATTTATGGGACTGTTTAACAAGTTTACCCCTATAGAAGAGGGTGAGTTAAAAGAGGAAATCTCTAAACTCATGGAGCAAGTAGGACTTAAAAATGATGGTATCTTTATTATGGATGCCAGTAAACGTGACAGTAGACTTAATGCTTTTTTTGGAGGTTTGGGTAAGTCTAAGCGTGTGGTGCTCTTTGACACGCTCATAGAGAAGCTCAATACCAAAGAACTCCTTGCTGTACTGGGGCATGAACTGGGGCACTTTACACATGGTGATATCTGGAAAAACATAGGACTGATGGGTTTACTCCTTTTTATCGCCTTTTACCTCTTTGGACACCTGCCTGATGCACTGTTTTTAGAAATGGGTGTAACACCTACAGCAGGCGTAAAGATAGCCATTCTGATGCTTTTACTCCCACTGCTTTCTTTTGTCTTTACACCATTCATGTCTGCAGTAAGCCGTCATAACGAATACGCAGCAGACGAGTTTGGCTCTCAGATGGGAGGCAAAGAAAACCTTGTCTCAGCTCTCATGAAACTTGTGACTGAAAACAAGTCATTTCCAAAGTCACACCCTTTGGTCATCTTCTTTTACTACACCCATCCACCAGTACTAGAACGTCTTAAAGAACTTGGGTTTGATGCATCCAATACCATTGTGGGTGAAGAGGCAGCGTTGCCTAAAGATGGAATCTTTGCATTTGTAAATGAAGATGACAAATAAAGAAGCCCTTTCTTGGGCGAGTTTAGAGCTTAAAGAAGCCTGCGAACGACCTCAATATGAAGCAGAGTTATTACTTGCGTACCATTTAAAACAAGATCGTATCTACCTTATGACACACGATGGTGATGTTTTAGAAGATGTAGATACGTATAAAGCACTTATACAACGGCGTGCCAAGAATGAACCTTACGAATATATCGTAGGTGAAGCTAGTTTTTATGATATACATCTTCAAGTAGAGGAAGGTGTGCTTATCCCTCGTCCTGAGACGGAGATACTTATAGACTTAGTAGCAGATATCATAGAAAAAGAGCATATCACACGTATCGCTGAGATAGGAGTGGGAACAGGTGCTATCTCGATAGTTTTGGCACGTAAGTTTCCTGAGCTACAGAGTATCGCTACAGATATTTGTGATGCACCTTTACGCGTGGCTCAGAAAAATATAGAGATATTGGGTTTGGAAAAACAGATAGAACTGCGTAAGTCAAATCTTATAGATGAGGTGCGTGAGCCTGTCGAACTCGTGGTCTCTAACCCTCCTTACATTGCAGAAGATTTTCTACTAGAGTCAAATGTGCTTGACTATGAACCCAAAGAGGCACTTTTTGGTGGTAGAATAGGGGATGAACTGCTTAAACAAATCATTTTAGATGTGAAAAGTAGAGGTATTAAGTGGCTTGCTTGTGAGATGGGCTACGACCAAAAAGAACCACTCTCAGCTTTTGTTAATGAACTTGGAGTAAAATCCATACAATTTTACAAAGACTTAGCAGGCTTCGACAGAGGCTTTGTGATTGAATTCTCGTAGGGTGCGTTTTCTAACGCACCACGTAAGGCTTAATATAAATTAAGGAAATAAGTAATGAATAAAAATTTTAGAATGGTAACTATGGCGTACCTTATCTTTACTTCTGCCGTACTGGGGATGATGCTCTATGCAGGCATCGTAGTGACAGCGGTCACCTTTCATACAGAGGCATGGTTAGGCGCTGACCTATTGACACGTTTTCAAGAAGGGCAGATCATGACGGAAAACTTTTTACGTTTGTCGTATGTTGTCAACGTCTTGATAGTGGTAGTGGTACTTTATGAGGGGTACAAGTTTAAAAAATTTGAACGTGATACTGTGACACAAGTAGCAACCTTTTTTGTCTTGGCTACAGCATTACTCTTTTCACAATACTACTTACCAGACATCATCGCTATGCAGCAGCAGGGTGAAGCAGTGACAAAGTCGGTTGCCTTTCTCAATACCCATAAAGGTTCAGAGATAAATTCTAAGATTTTGGCTTTGTCACTTTTAGTCTTAATAGTACAAAATATGCGTAAGGCATGTAAATAGAGATACTATGAATAACGATATATTAGAACATCCATTTGACCCTATTGTCTTCAAAGATACAGAAACGTTGATACTTGGTTCATTCCC
>DRQB01000125.1 GCA_011330645.1 Campylobacterota bacterium
GTGAAGCGTGTAAGGAAGAGTTGAGCTCAAATGCTTTACGTCGTGATTATCCTCTTATCTCTTGTATAGAATGTGGAATAGGGTTGCGTATGCTGGATAAAGAGACGGAACATATGGCACTGAACAAAGGTGACTACCGCAAACTTTTTGAAGTAGCTGGACGTGCCATTGCTTCAGGTAAGACTGTACTCATGAAAACCATGCATGGCTATAGAAAGTTTTTCAATCCCAACAACAGTAGTATCAACCATACGGGACTTTCTACGCTCCTTATGGCAAGAGCAGAGGGCTTTAATACCCATCTTATGATGGTCGAACAGGAGTTTAATGCGCTACTTAGTATTGAACGCCCCTTACTTAGAGTAGCAACAAAAAGTGATGAAGTAAAAGCACTGTATGGTTCATCCGTATTGGTTAAGTATCCTGATGATGGCTTGACGATGCTATTGGCTAAAGAAGTAGTCACAGCAGGACTTGACTATATCTCCTATATTGAATGTGATGCCAATGAAGAAGCTGACTTCTTAGTGGATTTCGATATGCCTATCAATACCCAAAAAGATACCAAAGTGTTCATCAATCAAGATACGAAACTTTTTGTCTCAGGTGAACGTATCATCTACCCTGCAGAGGTGCAGAGTAATAAAAACAGAGTCACTGTAGCGCATGATCTTGCGTGTGTGAAAGTGGAAGATAAAAGTATCATTGACTCACTGGAAGTATTTGACAGTGTAGATACGCAAGAACTCTATGTGTTAGAAGGCGAGGATTTTGAAGGTGGACACTCAAATGAACATCGTTTTGAACAGTACAAGGCTTCAATGATGTCAGTGCTTGCCGAACATCATAAAGTAGGGCAAAAAGCCATTGGGGTTCATTTTGATGGGAGTCTGCATTTTTTATATTATAATGGGAAAAATGTCATTGACGCTGTACCACCTATCCCTTTTGAGTCTGATAACCTGTGGGAGAAAATAGCCACACTAAGAGAAGGTTCAGACAGATTGGTAGAGAATTATCAAAAAGCCTATCCTGAAGTCTGGAAGCGTTTAGATAACCTAGAAGGTGATATGGATATCTTTGAAGTGACTGCTATTACGCTTGGGCTTGAAGATGAGAGCTTTGAGGGTATCTCTGCTGAAGCACTTAGTTTTTTAGGCAAAGGTGGACTGCAGATAGATACAAGAGTTAAAGACAACCGTTTTGATAACTATGCCTTTTTAACAAGCATTATGTCCTATCAGTTGGGAGATGTGGAGAACAACTTCATGTGTTACAGTATCTATGAGTCTTTTGGAGACTACATCGGTGAGATTGTGCCTCAACTGTGTGACAAAGTAGGCAGTAATATCGTCGTGCTTACAGGTGAAACCTTTGCCAATCAGTCGCTCTATGGTAGAATACAAAGAACACTAGGACAGAAAAATCCTCTAATGAATAAAAATTTCCCTATAGGCAAGGAGAATGCGGTATATGGAGCTTTGTACTTATAAAGTAAACATTACAGGTACAGTACAGGGTGTTGGATTTCGTCCTTTTATTTATGCGTTAGCTCAAAGGTATCTGTGTACTGGAACAGTGAGTAACAACGCTAAAGGCGTAGAAATACTCCTTAACACCGATACTCTCACTCTAAAACAATTTCTCACAGCTATAGAGTATGAGCATCCACCATTAGCCTCTATTAATACTATAAAATATGAAGAATTATTATTCCAGCCCTTTAATAATTTTCAAATCATAGAGACACAAGAAGTTGGAAATGTGACAGTAAATATCCCTCCCGATGTAAGCATCTGTAGTGAATGTGAAAAAGAACTTTTTGACCCTGAAAATCGTCGCTATGGCTATCCCTTTATTACCTGTACGCACTGTGGTGTACGATACTCTATTATTTATGATTTGCCTTATGATAGGGTGAATACCTCTATGAAGTTTTTTGAGATGTGTGAAGTCTGTAAAGAGGAATACACCAACCCCATGGACAGACGCTATCATGCCCAACCCATTGGCTGTTGGGAGTGTGGACCTGCATTATTGTTGTTTGATAATGTAGGGGAAGCCCTCGTGGCTACCCAAGAGACTATGGTAGAGAAAGCAGTTCGCCTTTTAGAAAAAGGAAATATTCTTGCAATCAAGGGAATAGGTGGTTATCATCTAATGTGTGACGCGACAAATGAAGAGGCTGTTTCAAAGTTAAGAGAGAGAAAACAACGACCTACCAAGCCCTTTGCAGTTATGGTGAAAGATATGGAAATGGCTAGGGAGTTAGGTGAGACTAATGCACTTGAAGAGAAGCTGTTGATTTCAAAAGAACGTCCTATTGTGATTGTCCGAGAGAGTAGACCTCTACCTACTGGCATTGCTCCTAATCTTTCTCGTATTGGACTGTTTTTACCTTACACTCCTTTACATCTACTCATTCTAAACAAGCTCAATCGCCCATTGGTAGCTACTTCTGCGAATGTCACAGATGAGCCTATTTGTACCAACTTAGAAGACTTGGAAAAATTACAAGGGGTGTACGACTATGTATTAGAATATAACCGTGACATCGTTAATGGCTGTGATGATTCTGTGATGATGGTCGTGGGAGAACAAGAAGTCATCCTAAGACGTGCGAGAGGGTATGCACCTGTGAGCATAAAACTGCCTTTTACGTTAAAATATCATGTATTGGCTATGGGTGCGAATCAAAAGAGTACCATTGCTATAGGGTTTGATAATCAGGCTATTTTGTCACCACATATAGGAGACTTGGACAGTATAGGTTCTGTGGAGTATTATGAAAAAAATATAAAGACACTAGAGCGTATGTATGATTTTAAAGCTGATGTGATAGTGTATGACAAGCATCCAAATTATGAATCAACAAAATATGCTAAAAGGTGCTGTAGCAACAGTACCCTACATGAAGTCCAGCATCATTACGCACACATTTTAGGAGTCATGGCAGAAAAACAGATAAAAGATAAAGTTTTTGGTGTGGCGTTTGATGGTACAGGGTATGGTGACGATGGCAACCTATGGGGTGGGGAATTTATGGTGTGTGACTATGAAGGGTATGA
>DRQB01000126.1 GCA_011330645.1 Campylobacterota bacterium
ATGAGTATAGATAAAGAAGAATCCGTAAAGAAACTCTTTACGGCTGAAAGTGCACAGGTAGACACCAATAAAGGTGATAGCTATTACGATGAATTATATATAAAATGTCAGAAGAGAATTGAGGATTTAAAAAAGTTAGAACCTCTTAATAATAGAAGAGATTTTATGGAGACAGTCACAGAGGAAGGGCTTGAGAGAAGAGATTTTCTTAAGTGGTCTTCTGCAACGACTGCGATGCTAATGCTTCCTGCTTCATTTACACCTCTTGTGGCTGAAGCTGCAACACTCATGAATAGAGTTCCAGTTATTTGGATGGAACTAAGTGATTGTGCAGGTAACTCTGAAGCTCTTTTACGTTCAGACGGACCTAAAATTGATGAAATTGTATTAGACATCATCTCTTTGGAATTCCATGAAACCCTTCAAGCAGCTTCTGGTCACCAGGCTGAGAAGCAGATGGAAGAAGCGATGGAACACTTTAAAGGGAAATATCTTCTCTTTGTCGAAGGTGCTATTCCTTTAGGTATGGATGGACAGTATGGTACCATCGGTGCAAAAGGTGAAACTTTTGTAGATCACTTACAACGTGTACAAGAAGGCGCAGCTGCAGTTGTAGCAGTTGGCTCATGTGCTACGTATGGTGGTATCCCAGCAGCAGCACCAAACCCGACAGATGCTGTTGGGGTTATGGACGTAGTCAAAGGTAAGCCGATTATTAACATACCAGCATGTCCTGCGAACCCTTCCAACATGGTAGGGGTGATTTTACACTTTGTACTCACTGGAACTATCCCTGAACTTGATTCACTTTTACGTCCTAAATTTGCATTTGGATATCGTATCCATGACAACTGTGAAAGACGTGCACACTTTGATGCGGGTGAGTATGTAGAAGAGTGGGGTGATGAAGGTGCGAAAAACAACTTCTGTCTCTACAAAATGGGATGTAAAGGTCCTATGACATTCAATAACTGTTCTATCATTCGTTATAACGAAGGGGTAAACTGGCCTATTGGTGTTGGTCGTGGATGTATTGGGTGTTCTGAACCAGACTTCTGGGACAAATATGCCTATGAAAGACCGATGGCAAACGCCAACATCAAAGCACCTACCGGTGGGGTTGAAAAAACCGTTGATGAATTTGGTTTAGGATTGTTGACAGCAGCAGGTATCGGAATTGGTATCCATGCAGCAGCAAGTGCAGTAGCAGGTAAAAGAGAAGATGGAGGAGAATACTAATGCCAGAATTAAATGAACAAGCCCAAGCCCAAGCAACAGGGGGTGGAGCTGAAGTAACAGAAACTGTAGAAGAAAAAGGTTTTCATAAAACAGATGCAAATGGAAACAAACATATTATTGTTGACCCTATTACAAGAATTGAAGGACACCTTAGAATTGAAGCAGTGATTAACTCTGATAATGTCATTGTGGATGCATGGAGTTCATCAACGATGTTCAGAGGGATCGAAACTATTTTAAAGGGTAGAGACCCAAGAGACTGTGGTTTGATGGCGATGCGTATTTGTGGTGTATGTACAGGAACGCATTATCAAAGAAGTATAGAAGCAGTTGAAGATGCATTTAAAATTACGATTCCTAAAAATGCACGTCTTGTACGTAACCTTATTCAAGGTTCACTGCAAGTACATGATCACTTTGTACACTTCTACCACCTCCATGCCCTTGACTTTGTGGATGTAGTAGCAGCAACCAAAGCAGATCCCGAAGCAACTGCAGCTGAAGCAGTAAAGTGGGCAAAAGTAGCGGGAACAACACCATATATCTCTGGTGCTACTGCTTATAAAGAGATTCAAGACCGTATTATCAAATTTGTAAAAGAGGGTCGTCTTGGTATCTTTGGAAATGGTTACTGGGGAAATAATGGTTATAAACTAACCCCTGAGCAAAACCTTATTGGTGTAGCACACTATCTTAAGGGACTTGATGTACAAAGACGTATGTCTAAAATGCATGCACTCTTTGGTGGTAAAAGTCCTCACCCTCAGTCTATTGTTGTAGGTGGGGTAACTTGTGTACAAGATATTAAAAATCCTGCACGTATTGCACTTTTCCAAGAGTTACTACGTGAGACAACAGAATTTGTAAAAAAAGCTTATCTGCCAGATATCTATATGGCTGGAACAGCGTATGCTAAAGAAGCAACAGATAACGCACAGTCTTTCCATGGTACGTCACATAAAGGTACACTTGGTAAAGGTGTTGGTGGTTCTGGTGGTGGACTACTATCTTACATGTCTTATGGTGACTTTAGACTTGATGATACAGGATTTTATAGTTCTGAACTTTTTCTCCCTAGAGGACTTGTACTTGATGGTGATATTACTAAAGTACATGAACTGGATGAAGCAAAGATTACTGAAGATGTCACACACTCATGGTATGAAGGTACAGGTGCTCCAGAGCATCCATATGTAGGAACAACGATTCCTAAATATACAGGATTAGAGAAGAAAGAGGATGGGTATGCATATCTTAAAACAGATGAGAAGTATTCATGGATTAAATCTCCACTCTATAATGGACGTAAAGTTGAAGTAGGGCCACTTGCACGTATGGTTGTAGGTTATGTAAAAGGCGATAAAAGAATTACCAAATATGTAGGTAATTTCCTTAAACGTTCAGGTCTTCCAATCACGGTACTATTTTCTACGGTTGGTAGAACAGCAGCACGTGCTATCGAGACAGAGATGATTGCTGATGGTATGAAAGAGTGGGCAGCAGAGCTTGCTAAAAATGCAGCTTCTGGTGACTTGAGTACATGGACAGAGTTTGACTTTGATGAAGTGAGTAAAGACTGTAAAGGTAGAGGACTTGCTGAAGCACCTAGAGGATCTTTAGGACATTGGGTGGTTATCAAAGATGGTAAGGTGCAAAATTACCAAGCAGTTGTCCCTTCTACATGGAATGCAGGTCCTAGAGGACCAAATGGTGAGATAGGAGCGTATGAAGCATCCCTTATTGGTACAAAAGTAGCAAATCCTGAAGAACCATTGGAAATCATACGAACTGTTCATAGCTTTGACCCTTGTATTGCCTGTGCAGTACATGTGGTAGACACAAAAGGTAAGGAGTTAGCTACATATAAAGTTGACCCTACCTGTGCATTCTAGGAGGGCTTTATTATGAAAGCAAAACCAGGATATATACAGGTTAAGCGGAGAACAGGTGCACTTAGAATTATTCACTGGACCAATGTGATAGCTATGATTGTTTCTATTACCACTGGACTTTACATAGCTGAGCCTTATTACCAAACTCTCATTGCTGAGGGTGCAGTAGATAAATATGTGATGGCATGGAACCGTTGGGGACATTTTATTATGGCAATTATTTTTGATGTTACCTCCATTGTTATTGCGTATTTAACATTTTTCTCACGTGTAGATCGCCCATGGAAAAAGGCAATTCCAAATAAAGAAAACCTTTCAGAGTTTGTTGAAGTATTTTTGAATCTTATTACGCTCAATAGACGTAAAAAGTTTGATTCAACACATAATGATAGTTTTAATATTGTCTACTTCTTCATTTTTCATTTCCTTATGATTTGGATGTTGTTGACAGGTCTTCAAATGTATGTACATGGACTAGAATCTGGGCTAAGTAGCATTGGAGAATGGTGGCCATGGATGTTGCATGCTGTGACTGATTGGACGATTCCTGTGAGTGGATGGATGGTAGGTGGTGGACCAACTGCTACGCTAATGGATGTACGTATTTCGCATCATATTACAATGTGGTTACTTATTACATGGGTTGTTTTTCATATTTATTATCAAGTATGGAGAACAATCTTCTGGAAAGAAGGAGACATTTCTATTATCGTTGGGGGTAGTAAATATGTCAAAATAAAAGAAGGCGAAGAAGAAGCATAAAGCTTCTTTTTTCTAAAGGAATACATTGGCAGTAGAAAAAATAGCACTTATCGGTATAGGAAACATTATGTTTCACGATGAGGGACTAGGTGCATACTTAGTGAAGTACATTGAAGAGAATTATGAAGCACATCCCAATCTAACGATTGTGGAGGGGGGAACTTTAGGATTTACTTTGATGACCTATTACCAAGAGTATGACAAGATTATCGTAGTGGGTACAGGTTCTAAAGAAGGACCTGTGGGCACCATAGCTTCTGAAAATGCCGAAGAAGTCATGGCAAATGAATCTGCCACACGTAAAACAGCCAATGAAGTCGAGATTACAATGATGATAGAGATATGCTCTTTTCATGAAGATATGGGAGAAGTACAGCTTATTACTATGGTGCCTCATGATATCATCGAAGTTAAAAATGCAATGACAGCTGAAACATTGGTACATATGCCAAAATTGGTAGAAAGTACGTTATCTGAATTGAAAAATTCTGGGATTAGCTTGAAACGAAAAGTATCTGATGAAGTGAGTTTTGCAGAGATTATTGATGCATATGCAAACCCAAAGATATCTGATTTTCATG
>DRQB01000127.1 GCA_011330645.1 Campylobacterota bacterium
TATGTGCAAGTTTTTTAAAAAGTTTTTTAAGAGAAGTACCTTTGGTGAGGATAAATTCAGGATTAAGCGCATCTAATGCAACATCAATCAGGGTATGGTCTGTAGTAGGGGGCGAGAGTAGTAAAGGATTGGACGTAAACGCCATCAACATAACATTGTCTGTAGGATTATTTTTTAAGAGTTGCTTAATGGTCTCTTTTGCAAAGGTATAGCGTGTAGGAGGAATGTCTGAAGCACGCATAGAGTAAGAGACATCCAGTGCGATGATGAGGTCTCTTGCCTGTATGTTTGATTCTTGTAAAGATGCTTCTTTTACGGGGCGTGCAAGGGAAAACAAGAGTAGCATCAAAATGACAAGATGTGTACGCACAACTATCTTGGGACTGCTTTTGAAAAAAAAGAGGGTTAGCGGTACAAGAAGCCATAAAAAGCTTGGATACAAGAGTGTCATACCTCTCTCCCCTCTTGTCTCTTCTCTTGCCAAAGTGTCCAAAACGCAAGCATGAAAAATACGATACCCAGAGGAAAGAGTATAAGCAGTTTTTGATTGAGGTAATTTTCACTCCGTATAGGTGAGGGTTCTAGGGTATTAATCGTCTCATAGATAGTGTTTAAGTCCTCAGAGGTGGTAGCATGATAGGATTTTCCTCCTGTTTCTTTGGCAATAGTCTCAAGTAGGGCTACATCATAGTCAGACTTTTTCCCTATACCGATAGTATATATTTTAATTCCACGCTTTTTTGCTGCGCTCACAGCATCTTTAGGGGAGGTATTTCCTGCATTGTGGTATCCATCTGTAAGAAGAATGATGGCCTGTTTTTTGGCATCGCCAAAAGAGAGCGTACGCAGTGACTGCATAATGGCATCTCCTATGGCGGTGCTTTCTCCGGCAATCCCCACATTGGTCATTTGAAGAAGATAAGCCAGGGCATCCAAGTCATAGGTTAGAGGTGAAGCTGTATAGGCAAAGGTACCAAAAATCACTACCCCCATGTTGTCATCAAATCGTTCTTTGATGAAGTGTGAAGCTAGGGCAATATTGGCGTCAAACTTACTTTTAAATGTATCTTTGGCATCAAAACCACTTTGACCCATGGAACCAGAAGCATCAAGTGCCAAGACAAGGTCACGTCCTTTTTTGTGTTGTGTACTGCTCGTATCATAGACAAAGGGTTTTGCAAAAGCAAAAACCATAAGTGAAAAAAGTAACATCTTTAACCATGGCTCCCAGGAAAGTAGTGGACTGTGTTTTGTTATCCATGAAAGTTTGGGGAAATAATAGTGTTTATTGTACTGTTTACACCACAAAAAGCAAGGTAAAAGTAGTAATAACAATAAAAAAAGAGGTGAGCCAAAGGTAAAGTACATAAGAACATTTTAACATTTCTCTGATAATTTTACGCTATACTCCTTTATAAAATCAAAAATATTAGTTAAATTTAGGGAAGACAATGAAACTAAGAAAAAAAATAATACACATCACTCATGTACTTTCTTTAGTCATGCTGCTGAGTTTTGTACCAGTGACTGCGTTAAAAGCCTCTGACTTGGAGTATCAGGAGACTGCCTCCGAAATCATTATGAATTCACTACAAGGACAGCCCAAAAGAAGTTTTTTACGTAAACTGTATACCCAGCTCTTTTTTGTGCCTGCTTGGATGCATGATAAAGGACTCTCTGTGGCAGCCAAAGAGTTGTTTGCACATATCAAACATGATGGTACTTTAGATAAGATGGGTAAATTGTATCAAGATACCTTGCTCTTGGAAAGTCGAGCACATGAGATTTATGCTTCTCATGGTACTGTGGCTCAGAAAATTGATTTGGAATTTAAAATTTCACAACTCTACGAGGGGTATACCAATTATGCTTATTTGGGAAGTATTAACTGGGGAGCATTTAATGCCCGTATCTCTAACCTTATTGTCAATGATGTGAGTACAGAATGGGTTTTACATCGACCTGATGCTGATGCCATAAGTATGCTTGAACATGCAGCACTTGGGGCAAGTTTAGAAAAAGAACTAGACGAGGCTATACCTACAAAATATAGATATAAAGCGCTACAAAAAGAGCTTGTGAAATATAGAAAGATTAAAGAAAATGGTGGATGGGTACCTGTACTTTTATCTGGCACATTGAAAGCAGGCGCTCAAGACAAAGGGGTATATGATTTACGTGAACGTCTTCGTGCAACAGGAGACTATGTTCCCTGTTCTGATAGCAATGAGAGTCTTGTCTATGACAAATGTTTGCAGCAAGCCGTGAAACATTTTCAAAAACGTAATGGTCTTTCGGTAGATGGAGAGGTAGGTCCTGGTACGCTGAGTGTACTCAATAAAAGTGTAGATGACCGTATCACCACTATTTTATTAAATCTTGATCGTATTAAATGGCTCAATGATCGACATAGTAAGCGTCATATTATTATTAATATTCCAGATTTTATGCTTTATTTTGAAGAAAATGGGAAATTAAAACAAAGTATCCGTGCTATCGTAGGTAAGCCTAATCATCCTACCCCTATTTTTTCCAATACTGTTAAGACGATTGTATTAAATCCATATTGGAATATTCCTAAAAGTATTATTCAAAAAGAGATGATTCCAAAATTGCTTAGAAACCCAAATGCAATGGCAAAGAAAGGGATAGAAATTAGTACGGGGTGGGGTAAAAATGCTACTAAAATCAGTGGTGCCTCTGTTGATTGGGCGCAGTATCGTTATAGTAAAGGGGTTCCGTTCCGTTTTGCACAGGTACCAGGACCACATAATGCCTTGGGAAAAGTAAAATTTTTGTTTCCCAATAAATATTCTGTCTATATGCATGACACCCCGGCAAAAAGTCTTTTCAAACGTAGTAAAAGAGCATTTTCTCATGGCTGTGTACGTTTACAAAAACCAAGAGAGTTGCTGAAAACATTTTCAACTTTCAACTCCAATGTAGATTTTGATAAATCACAAAAAATTCTTAAAGGGAAAGATAAAACCTATATTGCCTTGAAAGAGACGGTTCCTGTAGATATTATTTACCTTACTGCATGGGTTGATTATGATGGAAAGTTACAATTTAGAAATGATATTTATGGTTATGATAAAATGCAACTTAAATCGTTTAGAAAGTGGTAGAGGGATTTTCTCTTGGCATTTAAATACGCGATTGCATTGACAGGGAGTATTGCTACAGGAAAAAGTACGGTAGCAAAGTTTTTTACGCTGTTTGGCTTCACCGTGATTGATGCAGATCAGATTTCGCATGATATTTTGGATGCGCAGCAGTTCAAGATTGCCCAACTTTTTGGGGAACATCTCGTTAAAGAAGGAAAGGTTGACAGGAAAGCATTAGGGCGTATTGTATTTTCAGATACAGATAAAAGAAAAAAGCTTGAAGGCTTATTGCATCCTTTGATTTTTGATGAAATCAAATGCTTATCTGAGGAAGAAGAGAAACTGAAAAAACCTTATTTTGTAGATATTCCACTTTTTTTTGAGAATGAACGCTATCCTATAACAAAGTCTTTAGTTGTCTATACACCCAAATATATACAATTAAAAAGATTGGTGTTGAGAGATGGGTATAATGAGGAGGAAGCTTTGAATCGTATAGAGATGCAAATAGACATAGAAGAGAAACGTAAACGTGCAAGCTATGTGGTAGACAATACCGATGATTTAATCGCTCTAAAACATGAATGTATGCGTGTAAAAGAAAAAATAGAAAAGGATTTTTCGTGACGGTAACAAAATATTCTGGCAATGGTAATGATTTTGTCATGTTTGTCGCACAGGAAAAGCAAGACAGATCAGAGCTTGCCAAAACACTTTGTCATAGACAAAATGGTGTAGGTGCAGATGGATTGGTTGTACTGCTACCACATAAAGAGTATGACTTTGAATGGGAATTTTATAACTCAGATGGCTCTCATGCAGATATGTGTGGCAATGCCTCACGATGTGTCGCTCATTTTGCACATGAAAAAGGTATTTCTAAAGACAATCATGCAGAATTTTTAACAGGGGCAGGGGTAATACATGCCACAATCAATGGTTTGTATGTGGTAAGCGATATGACAGAACCAGATATCATTAGAACAGATATTGAAGAAAATGGTGAAACATGGTGGCTCATAGATTCAGGTGTCCCTCATTTGGTTGCGGTTCGAGATACGATTGATACTTTTGATATCGAGGAGGCAAGGGCATTACGACACAAATACAATGCCAATGTGAATATTTGCAAGGTAGAGGGCGATACTATGTATGTACGTACGTACGAGCGTGGTGTTGAAGATGAAACCTTAGCCTGTGGTACAGGTATGGTTGCATGTTTTATTCGTAACCATAAAGAGGGTAAAGTTTCCAATCAGGTAAAAGTACATCCCATCAGTGGAGATGAATTGTATGTAAGCTATGAAAATGGTACCTACCGTTTTGGTGGGAAAGTAACCAAAACATTTGTTGCAGAAACGTTGATATAATCATAATATGTGAATAGAAAGAAGGAAAAAAATGCGAAGTATAGGTATTTTTATTATGCTTATTGTAAGTATGTATGCCAATGATTTTGACAAAGCAGTGGCCGATTATAACAAAGGTGCATATATTAAAGCACTCAATACCTTTTATGTTTTAGCCAAAAAAGGTGATGATAAAGCACAATATAATATTGCAATCATGTATGCCAATGGACAAGGATTAAAAGCAAATCGTTCTGAAGCGATGCATTGGTATGAAAAGTCCGCGAAACAAGGAAATGCCCAAGCACAATATAATTTAGCACAGATGTATCATCAGGCAGGAAGTGAAGATGCACATGCGTACGAAAAAGCAAAATATTGGTATGAAAAAGCAGCACAAAATGGTGTGATGCAGGCATACAATAATTTAGCTTCTTTTTATATGGAGGGGATAGGTGTTGAAAAAAATGACAAGAAAGCATTTGAACTTTTTCAAAAAGCTGCAAATATGGGAGACAGTGCTGCACAGGTAAATGTGGCAGTACTTTATGCATGGGGAGATAATATCGTACATGATAAAATGAAAGCCTATGAAAATCTAAAAAAAGCATTGAATGCAGGAAAAAGTGAAGCCAGTGAATATCTTGATAAATTATGTAAAGAGAGTGCATGGGTGTGTAAAGACTAAAAAGTGGTGATCACGATTGGACTTGAACCAACGACTTCTTCCATGTCAAGGAAGTACTCTACCAACTGAGTTACGCGATCTCATTAAAGAGCATGAAAATGGCAAAACCATTTGCTTATATTTTTGCTTTGGAAGTATAGCCAAGAGATACTTAAAAAAGAAGGGTGAATATTTAATTCACATTTATTTAAGTTTTCGCTATAATCATGGCATTTTTAACGCGGACACTGTAGGTTGCGTTTACACAAAGGACTCATTTGAGCGAAAATACTATAGGTTATATCGATGACCAAGGCAATATTCTAGACACACAAACAGCAGGTGAAAACTGTACTGCAACTCCTATTGAGTATGATAATTCTGAAGCAGCTTTGGAGATTATCCGTCACTCTACGGCACACTTGATGGCACAAGCTATTACAGAGCTTTACCCTAACTCACAATTTTTTGTAGGACCTGTGGTAGATGAAGGGTTTTATTATGACTTTAGAGTCGATGAGCAGATAGGGGAAAGTGACCTCAAAGCCATCGAAAAGAAGATGAAAGAGCTTATCAAGAAAAAGTACAAAATAGAAAAGTATGAGATAAGCAAAGCAGAAGCATTAGAGAAGTTTGCCAATGATGACTTGAAACAAAAAGTCATGGAGCGCATAGAGGATGATACTTTGTCTATCTACAAGCAAGGTGACTTTGAAGACCTCTGTCGTGGGCCTCACGTACCAGCCCTTCGTTTTTTGCATAACTTCAAACTTACACGTGTTGCAGGTGCATATCTTGGGGGTGATGAAAAATCAGAGATGTTGACACGTATTTATGGTATCGCTTTTGCCGACAAAGAGTCTTTGAAAGCATACCTTACTATGATGGAAGAAGCTAAAAAACGTGACCATAGAAAGATTGGTTCAGAGATGGAACTTTTTATGTTTAATGAAGCAGCAGGTGCAGGGCTTCCTTTCTGGATGCCAAAAGGTGCCAAGCTTCGTTACAAACTGGAAAGCATCTTGCATAAAGCACACCTTACACGTGGCTACGAGCCAGTACGAGGGCCAGAAATCCTTAAAGCAGATATGTGGAGAACCTCAGGGCACTATGCCTGTTATGGTGATAATATGTACCTTACAACCATTGATGAGCAGGAGTATGGTATCAAGCCCATGAACTGTTTGGGGCACATCCAAGTCTTTAAACAAACACCTAAGTCTTACCGCGATTTACCACTCCGTTACTATGAGTATGGTGTAGTACACCGTCATGAAAAGTCAGGGGTACTTCATGGACTTTTACGAGTACGTGAATTTACTCAGGATGATGCACATATCTTTTGTGAACCAGAGCAAATTGCTGCTGAGGTACTAGATGTTGTGGAATTTGTAGACTCAGTGATGAAACTCTTTGGGTTTGAATATACTATGGAGATAGCTACTAAACCAGAAAAAGCCATCGGTGAAGATGTTGTGTGGGAGTTGGCAACACAGGGGCTCAAAGATGCTCTTGAGGGGAATAACCTACCATTTACAATAGATGAGGGTGGCGGTGCGTTTTATGGACCTAAAATCGACATCAAAATAACCGATGCTATCGGGCGTAAATGGCAGTGTGGTACGATACAGGTAGACTTTAACCTCCCTGAGCGTTTTGAAGTAGAATATGTTGCAGAAGACAATACACGCAAGCAACCAGTGATGATTCACCGTGCTATTTTAGGTTCATTTGAGCGTTTCATTGGAATATTGACGGAACATTATGCTGGAGAGTTCCCATTCTTCCTTGCTCCTGTGCAAGTTATTTTTGTGCCTATTTCAGAAAGTCATGCTGATTATGCCTATGCGCTTAAGAAAAGAATGCTTTTAGAGGGTATGGATGCAGAAGTGTATGATAAAAATGACAGTCTTAACAAACGTATCCGTAATGCTGAAAAGCAGCGTGTACCGTATGTAGTCATCGTTGGAGAAGAAGAAGTTTCCAATAATACAGTCGCTATTCGTGACAGACGTAACAAAGAACAGTATAATCTTACACAAGATGAATTTATGGTAAAATTAACCAAACAACTTCAAGAAGGAAAAATTTGAGTAGACAAAACGACAGAAACAACAGAGGAAGAAAAAAGGCTGATGATACCATCATGAACGATGCGATTCGCATCAAGGAACTTAGAGTTCTAGGTGATGATGGTGAACAATTTGGTATTATCTCTCGTGATGAAGCGATGGCAATAGCAAACGAAAAAGGCTTAGACCTTGTACTTATGTCACCCGATGCCAAACCCCCTGTTGCTAAAATCATGGACTACGGAAAACACAAATACGAGCTGGAAAAAAAGAAAAAAGAAGCACGTAAAAACCAAAAAAAGATTGAAGTCAAAGAAGTGAAGTTCTCTTGTAAAATTGCAGAAAACGATATCGCATATAAAGTAAAACATGCCAGAGAGTTCTTAGAAAAAGGAAAACATGTAAAACTACGTGTCTTTCTAAGAGGACGTGAAATGGCAAACCCAGAATGGGGTGTTGATGTACTGAACCGTGTCTGGCCAATGCTTGAAGATGTTGGGAATCTTGAAAGTAAAGCTAGCCAAGAAGGACGTTACATCAATATGTATGTAACACCACTTAAAAAATAAAAAAAGGGTTAAGTCTTTAACCCTTTCCCCCCTCTTTTTCTATCCAAACAATACACTATGTATTATATTTTTATATATCTTTAACAAGATACTCCACTGTTATCTATATAATGATAGATTATATTCACAATGATTCACAAGTTAAGCACAAAAATAAAGAGAAATGATTCCTTTTTGATGCTAAAAACGATGAAAATTGTGAAAAGATGTGAATTTTTGACATTTTTTTGACATTTTTTTTGTATACTATGTTTAGATTATACTCTTATGTACATTTCAAAAATGCAAGAAAAAGCCAAACCTACTGTGAAGTAGGGACGGAAAGCTACGGATCTTTACTCCAGAGACCGCCGGGTTACCTTCTATTTTAATTTTATTAAAACTGAGGACGACTCGATGAAATTTATTATTCAATGGTTAAGACTGCTTATATTACTTTTGATGACAACACTTTTTAGTACACAACTTTATGCAACTACCTATACTTCAAGTTGGGGAACAGCTCCGTGGACTTGGCCTAATGGTAGTTTAAATGAAACAATTACTATTGCCCCTACACTAAATGCTAATTTTAATATTACATTTAATGGCGCAGGAGGTACTGCGCCACGATCATTTGGTGGAGTTACTACACCAGCAATAGATGATGCTAGCCAAATTACACAATTTGGTGGTATCCCCGACTTAGGAATTATCTATAATGATCCAGCATCTGTCACACTTGTGTTAACTTTTAATAAACCTGTTTACAATGCTTCATTTCTCATTTCAGATATTGATAATTCAGGAGCAAGAGTTGATCAGGTTGTTGTAACAACTGATGTAGGAGATCCAACGTTAGTAAATATAAACACAGGCGCGGGAGATACTATTGCAAGTATTGTTGGAAATACGGCATCTTCATCTAGTACAAGTGGTGCTCAAACTAATAATGATTTAGGAAGTGTGAGAGTAAATATTCCTGATGGTGCAACAACAGTTACTATTAATTATAATGAAATAGGTACATCATCTACAAGAGGGATAGGTGTATTTGGTTCAATATCATTTAGTGACGGAGGAAGTGTATCAGGACATCTCTATAATGACTTAAATGGGAATGGTGTACAAGATGGTACTGATACCAATATGGTAAATGTGGATGTTGTTATTACTGATGCCAAAGGTAATATTAAAACAGTAAGTACGGATGCAAATGGTGATTATCAAGCTGATGAATTAGCACCCGGTGTTGCTTCTGTAAATATTGATGAAGCTGATCTTGATTTTCCTACGGGAGCAACACAAACAGAGGGAACAGATGCAACGAATGTTACTGTGGTTGTAGATACCAATACGTTTGAACAAAATAATGGGTTCCAGATACAAGCGGATTTGGTAACGACTAAAATTGTAGATAATGCCACACCATCAGTTGGAGATACTGTAACCTTTACGCTTTCAGTAACTAACAATGGGGGAGCACAGGCGACAAATGTTTCATTGACTGATACCCTCCCTATAGGGATGAATTATACTTCAAGTAATCCAAGTCAAGGAAGCTATGCGAATAGTACAGGATTATGGACTATAGGAACACTTAATAATGGATCATCCGCTACATTAACCATAAGTGGTACAGTTGATGCGGGTACAGAAGGGGGAACCCTTACCAATACTACTACAGCGGCTTCTACTCCTGACCAGACGGATCCTAGTACTGTAGGAGATGATTTAAATGAATCAATAACCGTTAACCCTATAGGTGTCCCTGCTGGAAGTTGTTATGCTTCTACCTGGGGCACAGCCCCATGGACATGGACAACTGCTGTTGATAATGATACTATTGTGATTTCACCTGATTTAAGTCTGACTGTGGACGTTTCAACTGCGGCAAGTGGTAATCTCGATGCATTAGGTGGGACACAAATAGATTCTATATATTTAGGAGGGGTAGATGATTTAGCTGTCTTTTTTGATCCTGCATCAGGACAAGGAAGCTCTCCTGTAACGATTACGCTGACATTCAGTAAACCAGTATTTAATACTTCTTTTCTCATTACAGATATTGACTCTGCTGCAATTGGAGACAGAGTAGATAAAGTAACCGTTACAAGTGATGTGGGAACGCCAACTCTACAAACAGTGACAACGAGTACACCAACTTTTAGTATCTCTTCAAATACAGTAGCTTCACAAAATGTTACATTGGCAAGATCAGATAATAATAATGCAGGAACAGCTTCTGTAGTTGTACCTGATGGAGCAACTACAGTAACCATTGTTTATGAAGAAAACTCTGGTCTTACTGACCCACAAACTAGAGGGATAGGAATATTAGGTAATTTAGGTGTTTGTATAGGTGGCGAAATTAAAGGTTCTGTAAAAGATGATGTAGGTGCCACTCTTGGTGGGGTAACTGTAACGCTGAAAGATACTCTTGGCAATACTGTTGCTACAACAACTACGCTTGGAGATGGAACATATACCTTTAGTAATGTAGCACCAGGTGATTATACTGTTGTTGAAACAAATCTCCCAAATTATGCCTCCATAAGTGATGGAGACAGTACGAATACAAATGATGATACAGTCAATGCAAATACAAATGATGATTCTATTCCTGTATCGGTTATTGCCGGTGAGGTAGATGATGGAAATGATTTTATAGATAAGCAACTTAACCCACCAACAGCAGTTGATGATACAGAGGTGAATCCAAACCCAGCTACACCAGCAAACCCAACAACCTTAACAACAGTATCAAACGATACAGACCCAGAGGGTGATATCAATGCAAGTACAGTCAATATCACCACTGCAGGTGCAA
>DRQB01000128.1 GCA_011330645.1 Campylobacterota bacterium
ATGATTAAAGGTGTAGTTTGCCTATGTCCTGTAGCCCAACCAATTATTTTTCTACTATAGAGGTCTAGTACAGTAGCTAGATAAATCCATCCTTCTTTGGTTCTAATGTAGGTGATGTCACTTACCCAAGTATCATTTGGCTTATCTACAATAAAACATCGTTTTACATAATTAGGATGGGCTTTATGTACAGCTCCAGCTCTACTGTATGGCTTACGTTTGTATGTGCCTACGCCATAGAGCTTAGCTTCACTCATAAGTCTTGCTACACGTTTTTTATTGACATGTATACCAAGCTCTTTTAAATCTTTATGAATATTTCTTGAACCATATACCCCATTGGACTCTTTGTAAGCATCTTTTATATGGGTAAGTAATTTTTGATTTTCTTTCTCTCTATCGGAAATAGGTTGATTTAGCCACTGATAATATCCGCTTCGGTGTACTTTCATCACTTTACACATTCTGCCTACTGTGTAAGTATGACTATACTCTTTAATAAAAGTGTATTTTAGTTTGTGTGGCTTGCAAAGTACACCGCGGCCTTTTTTAATATGTCACGCTCTTCTTTGACACGTTTGAGTTCTTTTTGTAATTTCTTAATTTCTGCACTTGATGACTCCGTAGCTTTATTTTTAGCTACAGCCTCTGGTGACTCCAATCTTTTTATCCAAGCTCTAAGTGAATCTGGATGCACACCTAGTCTATGAGCTGTATCTGCTATCGCATAACCATTCTCTGTGACTTGTTTCACTGCTTCTATTCTAAATTCTTCTGTGTACGTTCTTCTTGCCATTTTTAATCCTAGTATTCTATGAAATGATTTTACTCACTTTTTTATTCGAATTACTGAATTAGTTTTTGTCTAGTTTTTTGGGGTCATTCCATTATACATAAGTCTACTTTTTCAAGACAAGTAAAACAAATTATTGAACACATTGCGCTCGACAAACCTAGCGCAAGTATGAAATTTAAAAATGAGCTAAAAGAATCTATAAACCTACTTCCTGACCATCCCTTAAAATATCGAAAATCTATTTATTTTGATGATGAAAATATAAGAGATATGACATATAAAAAATACACTATCATCTATAGAATAAAACCGATTAAAAATGAAATAGAAATTTTAAGAATATTTAACAGAAATAAGCCGATATAATGGGTTAAATTAGGGTATGCGATTAAATCCTAAATAAAAGAAATTGATGTAATCAGTAAATCATATTTGTCCGTAAAGTATGACAATTTGACATATTTTTATCTTTTTTGAAAAAGTTATGCCATACTCTTTAAAATGCTAAAGGAAGATAGTTTTGGAAAAACAAATTATATGTTCATTGACAGACAATTTTGAGTCTTTTTCTCACAAGACAGAGGAAGGTATAGAGTTTTGGTTAGCAAGAGATTTGCAACAATTACTTGGCTATACAAAATGGGATAATTTCAAGAATGTTCTTTTTAAAGCACGGACAGCTTGTGAAACTTCAGGGCAAAGTATCATAGACCATTTTGCTGATATCGGGAAAATGGTTCAAATAGGTTCGGGAGCGACAAAAGAGATAGATGACATTATGCTTACAAGGTATGCCTGTTACCTTATAGCTCAAAATGGTGACAGCGGTAAAAAAGAGATAGCTTTTGCCCAAACTTATTTTGCAGTACAAACCAGAAAAGCTGAACTGATAGAACAAAAACTTTTAGAATATGAACGCGTACACGCAAGAGAAAAACTAAAGCATACAGAGAAAGAACTTTCTGCTGTGATTTATGAACAAACGGGAACCGATAGAAACTTTGGACTTATACGAAGTAAAGGTGATACTGCACTGTTTGGTAGAACAACGCAGCAAATGAAGGACAGATGGGGTATCGCTCAGAAAAAGCCTTTGGCTGACCATATGCCTACACTCTTGTTAAAAGCTAAAGACTTTGCAACCGAAATCACTATATATAATGCCAAAGAAAATAATATGCGAACAGAATATGAAATTTCTCATGAACATATTACGAACAATAAAGCAGTAAGAGATACCCTTGTTTCACGAGGGATTAAACCTGAAAATCTATCTCCCGAAGAAGATGTGAAAAAAGTAGAGAGAAAACTCATTTCGGATGAGAAAAAGATAGTGAAGAAGAGTGGGTTTTCTAAAAAATAAACTACTTCACTATCTCCACTTTAGCGCCAATAAGCTGTATTATCCCACCGTTTACATTGAGTGGGGTAAAGCCGTTTTTTTCTAAGATGCGTGAAGCCACTATGGAGCGGCTTCCACTTCTACAGTAGACGATAATCTTTTTATTTTTTACATTTTTTAGCATACTAAGATTGTTTGCCAGTGCATCTACAGGGATGAGTGTGGCATCACGTAGATGTCCTTCTTTGTACTCTGGTATGGTACGTACATCGAGCAAGGAGACATTGTTGTCATTTTCGAGTAAAGTAAGGGCTGTTTTGGCATCGATGGACTTAAAGTTGGCTAAAATCCAACCTTTTGTATAGGCAAACCAAAAAACCAGTCCAACCATAGCAACCCAATAAAGTATATTTGTAAGTTTCTTCATCATCATCTCGCCTCTTGTAATTTTTTGACATTGTAACCCCTTTTCCTTTGTTTCACTTGGTTACATCGCTAAAACTAATCATTAAAAGCCTTGCAAGTCAAAAATCTTTTAACTATCTTTTGGCTAGTATAAAACTA
>DRQB01000129.1 GCA_011330645.1 Campylobacterota bacterium
GCAAAGATAGTACGTTATGGGTATGCCATAGAGTATGACTACATTCAGCCTACAGATTTGAAACATACACTTGAGACGAAAAAAATAAAAGGGCTTTATACTGCAGGGCAGATAAATGGTACCACAGGTTATGAAGAGGCAGCAGCACAAGGGCTTATGGCAGGGATTAATGCGGCACTTTCTGTGCAAGGGAAAGAACCGTTTATTTTACGTCGTGATGAAGCCTATATCGGTGTACTTATAGATGACCTCGTGACGAAGGGAACTAAAGAGCCTTACCGTATGTTTACAAGCCGAGCTGAGTATAGACTACTGCTTCGTGAAGACAATGCAGATATGAGATTGTCGCACTATGGGAAAGAGCTAGGGCTTTTAGATGATGACTATATGGCAAAATTTGAAGCAAAAAAAGCGGCTTTAGACGAGGCATTGTTATTTTTGTCTGAAAACTATGTGACACCAACCAAAGAGTTTTTGGCAAAACTGTCTGAAATAGGTGCTGTGAAAATCAATGAAAAAACACGTTGGATGGATGTAATAGGACGTGGAGATTTTAACCGTGAAAAGCTCACTACCTTACTTCCTGATTTTGACAAGTATGATGATGACGTAATGGAACAGATACTGGTAGAGGCAAAATACAGCCGTTACATAGAGAAGCAACAAGCACAGATTATGAATATGGATGAGATGCTTAAAATCAAAATACCAGAAGATTTTGTGTATAACAGTATATCTGGGCTTAGCAATGAGATAAAAGAGAAGCTTGAGAAAGCGACACCACCTACACTTTTTTCTGCATCTCAGATATCTGGTGTAACCCCAGCAGCATTGGAAATAGTCCATGTGCACATTAAAATGAGACAACGAAGTATGTCTAAAAGAACTATCTCTAAAAAAGGAAAAGAATAATGTTATATTATTATGCAAACACAAGTCATAAACTTGGACTTGAAAGACTAAGACGAGGTGCAGCACTACTCAATAGGTTGAGTGAAAAAGGCGTAGAGACACAACTACTTGTGAATGATTTTCGTGCAGGTTTAGTGGCACGTGAATTGGGAGTATCTGAATATGTGACCATAGAAGGTATACAGGATATTGATGCTATTGCTCAAAATGGTGATAGTATTATTATTGACTCACTTGAAGATGACCATGGAAGATTGGTGAAGTATTGTCAGGATTTTGATACAGTATGGCGTTTTGCACATGATGGAGAAGATAAGGCAGTACATAGTGAGATCGTTATAGGCTTAGATACGGTATTGGTTGATGATACGTATTTTGATGACAAGGTAGAAAAAGAGGAAAGAACACTTTTCTTTTTAGGGGATGCAGACTATAACAAAACGGTATTAAACAATGCAGATTTCTTCAAAGCTTTTGATATGGAATTACTCCTTGGTAATTACTTTTTTGTGAAATATGAAGATGATTTGGCTAAGCTTTTTACTACTTTACATGAGCCAGAAGAGTATGAAAATTTGATTAAAAGTAGTAGTACAGTGGTTACTGCATCAAGTCAGACAGCATTGGAAGCTAAAGTAGCGGGTGCAAATGTTATTTATTTGGTATTACCTGAGAGAGAATTGTACGCACCAGCGCTTTTAGAAAGCTATGGCATTACAGTGATAGATGGCTTTGATAATGAAAAATTAAGTAATGTTTTACAAAATAATTTATCAAAAGATGGACAAAATATCGAAAAAATTGACGAAGAAAGAATCTTATTTTAACATTAACTTATAAGTATAATAATTTAAGACTATAATACTCCTAATTTACCTATGGTAACACTATAGGTAAATTTATACACTAGCTCCCATATAGTACAACACTTTAACATCGACTTGAATATAATGTCTTATTATAATTCTAAATAGGAGGAATGTGATATGGAAAAAAAACGTAGAGACTTTATGGGTCTAAGTTTAGGGCTATTTACTGCTGCTGGTGGGATTGGTGCTCTTTATGCGATGAAACGTACATGGGATCCATTGCCATCGGTGAAGGCAGCAGGATTTACCACGATTGATTTAGCAAGTGCCCAACCAAATAAGTTGGTTGTTGAAAAATGGAGAGGGAAACCAATCTTCGTTTTGAAAAAAACAGCTGATATGGAAGCGAATGATAGAGATATCGTTATTGGTTCAGATAGATTTCACGTATCTATCGGGCTTTGTACACACCTAGGATGTATCCCTGCGTATGCCGGTGCAGAACATAAGTTTAAATGTGCTTGTCATGGTGGGGAGTTTGATGCGAGTGGAGAGGTATTAAAGTCTCCACCACCGAGTCCACTTGTCATTCCTCCTTTTACGATTGAGGGAACAAAATTGGTTTTAGGTGAAGCAGGTCCTGAATATAAAAAGATGTTAGACGCTGGTCTAATCGCATAAGGGGAGGGATAAATTATGGCACATTTTGATGAAACAGCAAAACCGTTTAGTGAAAAATGGTTAGATGAACGTATAGGGCTTAATACACTCAAGCGTGTACTCAATACAGAATATTGGATTCCTAAAAATATTAATTTTTTATGGGCTATGGGTATGGTACTTGCGGCAACATTTGGAATACTTTTAGTATCTGGAATTATGTTACTTATGTATTATAAACCAGATACAAATTTGGCATTTGATTCTGTTAACTATACTATTATGTCTGAAGTAGGCTATGGTTGGTTATGGAGACATGTGCATGGTGTAGGTGCATCGATAGTATTTCTTATTATCTATATTCATATGTTTACAGGTATCTACTATGGTTCATATAAGCGTGGACGTGAACTGATTTGGCTCTCAGGGATGGGACTTTTTGTTGCATTCTCAGCTGAGGCATTCTCAGGATATATGCTTCCATGGGGACAAATGTCTTACTGGGCAGGTATGGTTATTACCAACCTCTTTAGTATGGGATCATTAGAACTTAATGGTGTTGTTGAGTGGATTCGTGGTGATTATGTCCCTGGAGATGCATATTTGACACGTTTCTTCATGCTACATGTACTCCTTATTCCTTTAGCGATTATTGGTTTGATAGTTTTACACTTTGGTACACTTAGATTACCACATGTGAATAACCAAGAGAGTGAAGAAATAGATTTTGAAGAATCTGCAGCGCTATGGAAAGCAGGAAAAAGAAAAGAATCAAAAGTCATTCCTTTTTCACCTGTATTTTTGAGTAAAGATATTTTTGTTATGGGTGTCTACTTTATACTCTTTTTCTATTTGGTATTCTACCATTTTGAATTTGCAATGGATCCTGTGAACTTTGACCCGGCAGATGGACTCAAAACACCTACACATATTTACCCTGAATGGTATTTCTTGTGGTCTTATGAAATTTTACGTCCATTCTCTAAAGATGTTGGTTTGATTGCCTTTGGTGTTGCACAAGCTGCACTGTTCTTCTTACCGTTTATCGACAGAAGTCCAAATGTAGCACCAGCACACAAAAGAGGATTATTTCAAATATGGTTCTGGGTATTATTGGTAGATATGATAGTACTTACAGCAATGGGTAAACTGCCTCCAACCAATCCAACATTTGCAACGATAGGGTTTATTGCCGCGGTAACGTTTTTGGCACTTGGACCAATACTTATCATTATTACGATGTTTGAGAAAAAAATAGAGAAAGGAGCATAACATGAGAGAATTAAAAATATTAGCAGTTGTTGTATTCTTTTCACTTTTAACATATTGGCTTGTTGAACCTTATGCACACTCACAAATGCATAAACATGTAGAGGGGCATAACTTTGTTTATACTGGGGAAGCAGACATACAAGAAGCTTCTAAAGAAAAAAAAGAGATTAAAGAGAAATTTTGGTCAGATGTAAAAAACATCGCAGCACTAAAGGGTAATGCTACAGCAGGTGAAGCTGGCTTTGCTACGTGTATGGGATGTCACAATGGTGCAGGTATCAATATGGGTGGGGTAATCCCTCCAAATCTTGACCATGCAGGTGCACTTTATGATAAAAATTATTTGATTGCACTTATCAAAGACCCAGCGATGGCATCCAATGTGGATCATAAGTATGCAGACACTATGACACAC
>DRQB01000130.1 GCA_011330645.1 Campylobacterota bacterium
ATCACCTAAACAGGTCTTGTCTTTACATTTCCATGTAAGTCCATCTTCACTTACCAGTCCTGCTACCTGATGGGTACCATACTGAATAGAAAAGTCATTTGACTCTGCATCATTTCTTTCAAATGGCCGTGAGAGTAAGTATGCGTCGGTAAATCCACGGTTTTGTGTGGTACCAAGCTCTCTTTGGTAACGCTTTTCATCAAAGTCATTGGCATAATAGTCATCTATAGCATGACGGTAGGCTTTTGTAACCACCCCTGCATAGTATGGAGACTTTGTACGCCCCTCGATTTTAAGTGAGTCAATCACACCTGATTTCATAATCTCATCTACATGAGAAGCCATATTCATATCTTTGGCATTCATAATATAGGTACCGATACCCTCTTCTTCATCAAGTCTAAAAGTAGTTCCCGACTCAGGGTTATGTGCATAAATCTCATAGGGGAAACGACAGTCGTTTGCACAGCTTCCACGGTTGGGTACGCGCCCTGTTTGAAGTGAAGAGATAAGACAACGGCCAGAGTAAGCAAAACACATAGAACCATGCACAAAGATTTCAAGCTCTAAGTCTGGTATATGATTTTTAATAGCTTCACAATCTTTCAAACTTATCTCACGTGCCACGATGATACGCTTTACACCCAAGTCATAATAGACCTCTGCATCCATAGCGTTCATAACATTGGCCTGCGTAGAAAGATGAATAGGTATATCAGGTGCTATCTTATGCGCTATTTTTACCACACCTGGGGAAGAGACGATAAGTGCATCTGGTTTAAGTTCTGCAATTTTTGCAATATGGTTTTCATAGAGTTTCATCTGAGAGTTAAAAGGAAAAGAGTTCACTGTAGAGTAGACCTTTTTACCTCGCTCATGGGCATAAGCAATCCCCTCGGCATAAGAATCCATGTCGAACTCTTTCCCCGAACGTATACGAAGAGAAAAGGTACTTGTCCCACCATATACTGCGTCAGCACCATAGTTTAGAGCAATCTTCATCTTCTCTAAGTTACCTGCTGGTGCTAAAAGTTCTACTTTGTTTTGCATATTCATATTTTGCCTGTGCATATTTATTTGGACTTATTTTATCCAAATAGTAGTAAAAAGTAGGTTTTACCTTATTTATATAACTCTTTTACTGCCTATATAATTATGCATACCAAGCACTAGGTACCGTATCTAAGTCTGTCATTAAAATTTCATGTATTGCCTCTTGATTAATAAGAAATACATCTATCACATCTGAATCAAACTGTATCGTAGCTCTTGTATTTAGATACTCTAAAATTTTTTCATAACTCCATGTACTTCTACCTGGTCTACTTCTAAAAAGTGCCCCCACAGTATCAGCTACAGCAACAATGCGTGAAGCTATATTAATCTCTTTAGATTTTAACTGGGAAGGGTATCCACCCCCATTCCACCACTCATGATGTTCTCGAGAAATAACTGCACCTAATTGTAAAGAAGGTAAATCTTGAGATTGCAAGATATCGTAACCAAAGAGTGTATGCTGCTTGACTCCTTCAAACTCTTCAAAACTGAGTGCATCATCCTTCTCATATACTTCACTGGCTATAGCGATATTTCCTATATCATATATTTTTGATGCCTTTTCAAGTGTGTCACAGTAACGCGTTCCTAAGCCTAAAGAAAGCCCTAAAATTTTACTAATTTGTGATATTTGTCGTATTTGATTGGCATCTTTGCCATGCATGATTAGCTCAGTAACCATTAAATCAATTAATGCATTTTCTCTTGCAATATTATTGTCATACATTTGATAACATTGGGACATCTTTATTTCAAGTGACTTTTGATTCTCTATCCTAAGAACATCTACATTTTTCTTATATATACGATTACGCATCTTTCTACTCCCTATCAATTAAACTTTAAAACATTCAAATTGAAAACAGGAAAATTCCTATTGGCAACCTGGCAATCTTCATGAGATCCATGGCTTTCCGTCCATACTTCGCAATATGTTTGGCTTTTTCAATCATTCTAATTCTACTTAACAAATGTCAAAAAAAAGTCAAAATATTATCTTTTTTTGTTACACTATCTATAAAAGAACGAAAAGAAGTTTAGATGCGTATTGACTTACATAACCACACCACACGCTGTAACCATGCTGAAGGTACAGTTGATGAATATATACAAAGAGCTATAGAACTTGGCATAGATATTTACGGCTTTTCAGAACATGCCCCGATGGATTTTGATGAAAACTATAGACTGAAGTTTGATGAAATGGATGCCTATGTTTCTGACATCCTCAATGCCAAAGAGACATACAAAAATGATATAAATATTTTACTAGGGTATGAGGTAGACTGGCTTCAAGGTCATATGGATGAGCGCGTACTTCATGCTGATGTAGACTACCTTATAGGCTCTGTACACTTCATAGACAAATGGGGTTTTGACAACCCAGAGTTTATAGGAGGCTGGAAAGAAAAAAATATAGATGAGATATGGCAAGCTTATTTTGAAGCTACTGAGAATATGGCTCAGTCTGGAAAATTTGACATTGTAGGACACTTAGACCTCATAAAAGTCTTTAAATTTATGCCTAAACAGGACACCCGTTTACTTGCAAAAGATGCACTACATGCCATCAAAAAATCCAATATGGTCATGGAAATAAACACTGCAGGCTTACGAAAACCTATAGGTGAAATGTATCCCTCTCGTGCATTATTGGAAGAAGCGTATGCTCTCGATATCCCTATTACTTTCTCATCTGATGCTCATGCAGTAGACCAAATAGGTGCAGGATATGACTTGGCTACTGCGCTGGCACGAGATATCGGATATACCAAAGCTGTTACTTTTAAAGGGCGAGATAAACAATTGATTACTTTTTAGGCAAAACTCCTATACATATTTATTTTAGAATGGCTATAATCTAAGGATAAAATTTTAATTAGGAGCGTTATACATGGGTAAATTTGTAAACAACATGGCAGAATTTAACAAATATTGTGAGGAAAATGAAGTTGAGTTTATTGACTTTAGATTCACTGACATTAAAGGTGCATGGCACCATATTTCATACAGAGCAAGTGCTGTAGATGATAAAATGCTAGAAGCAGGTCTTCCATTTGATGGTTCATCTATCGAAAACTGGCAGCCAATCAATGAATCAGATATGATTCTTAAGCCTGATGTTGAAACAGCATTCCTTGACCCGTTCACGGCAGACAGTACTGTGATTCTTATTTGTGATGTCTATGACATCTACAAAAATGAGCTTTATGCAAAATGTCCAAGATCTATCGCTAAAAAAGCGCTTAAAGCACTTGATGATGCTGGTGTAGCTGACGCTGCATACTTTGGTCCTGAAA
>DRQB01000131.1 GCA_011330645.1 Campylobacterota bacterium
GCATGAAATGTGCAGCTGGTAAATGTGGAGGAAAATAGGGCAGTTAAACCCTACTTCTAACACTATAACTTAACTTTAGTCACCCTGACTAAAGTTATTAAGCTTTCTATTTACTATTATGGATTACAATAAATCAAAGGATTTTAAATGAGTAAAGAAAATTTATTACGTATTTCACTTTTTGTCTCTGTACTGGTATTTAACCCTGTAGTGGCTGAGACGCTTAAACCTATAGCAAATGTACAAACCCAACAAGAAACCAGAGTGTCTACAAGCATCGCCAAAGTTTTACATAAACGTGGACTAGATGAAGATGCAGCCAAAAAGATAAGCCAAGAGTTTGTAGCGGATGATGAAGAGCTTTTTGCAAGTATGATAGAAAACCTACTTAATGGATGTAAAGACATAAGTAAAGATGAATTACTTACTTACTTGAGTAATGAAGCTTTATTTAGAAAAAGTGTGAACTTTGAGAGTTATGACCAGCTTGTAGCTATGACAAGTAAGATAAAACAAAAAGCATTAGATGAAGTGACACTTAGAGAACTTCAAATGATTGCAAAAGAAAATAGACAGCTTTTAGCATAGCGATATGCTTTTGCCTGTTTATAAAGTTATAAATATCTATTGATTAACATAATATAAATTCTATTAAAAAAGTAAGTCTCTTCTCTCTAGTATAATCTTACAACGACAAAATGGTTTTTAAAAATGGAAAAAATTAGGTTTAGCCTTTTGTGTCTAAAATGCAAAAATGTATATTTTGGTAAATGAGTAAATTTGATCCCCCCCTATGATTTTGACTTCATTTAAAAAGAGCACTATTTTTAAAATTTATAAATGATTGAATTTCCAATTCATGCATTTAATGATTTAAATATTTTTATAATGTTTTGTTCTTTCATTTTCTATCTCTGATTTTGGTTTTTATTTTACGGATATGTATTTATGAAATTTTTATCAATACTTAGGTTTTCTAGCCTCTCTTGTCACCATAATTTTTAATTGATTTATTTGTAAATATGATATTAAATAGTATAAAGATGGTATCTTCTTTCTTCTATGGTACGGTTACTTCAAAATAAAACTACAAACCTCTAAACCTTCGAAAAATAGGGCTACAAATGACATTTGGTGAACAAATGTTCTTGAAAGATATATGAATATTTCCAATTTAAGAACACTTGTTCACATACTAAAGATAAGGATTCAATATTAAAGAACAAATGTTCATTAATATTGAATGCCTTCTCTTGACTTATGAACAATTGTTCACTATAATATCACTAAAGGAGCATTTATGAACGAGCAGAGCGTCAATACTCCCCTATCTAAGGGAAGTAAAACGAAAGAGAAAATACTTAAAACGGCACTCAAACTCTTCTCAGAGAAGGGATATAAGGCTACCACAGTAAGAGATATAGCAGGTGCTATGGGAGTGAAGCAAAGTGCTCTGTATAACCACTTTAAGAACAAAGATGAGATACTTGAGACGCTTATAAGCAATCTTACCTCCTCTGCGATAGTTACTTTGTTTGATGATAAAGACACTCAAGAGCCCAAAAACCAAGGGAAAGCCCTATTGGCAAGTATTGGTACTACTTTTAAGCTTTTAGGCTTTGACGGGCAAAATGAGGCACTTTATAAGCTACTTATGCAAGAGATCTTCCGTAATGAGCGTATAAGAGAGATATATAATGAACATTTTTACCAGGAGAACGTGAAAAAGCTCTCAGGACTCTTCTTTGGGATGATGCAGGAGGAGTTGATTAAGTCCTCGGACCCCCTATTGTTGGCAAATGAGTTCTTTTCTCCACTCTTTTTTTATCAGATGCAGGTTACTTTGCTAAAATTAGACAAGAAATCGACTTCTTCAGTTGTTTCGATGTTTGAGAAACATGTAGATTATTTTTGGGATAATATTAAGTTGGAGAAACAAGAGACGCTATTTTAGTATAATGCTAAATAATATCAATATGATTAAAATTAAAAAATATGGAGAATATAATGAAAAATAAAGAAGATTTATTTGCCCATAAATCAAAATCTTGGGATATGAACTCAAAACGGGTACAGAACGCCAAAGGCATTGCCGAATTAATAGTAAAAAATATAAAACTAGATAAATCTATGGAAATTATGGATTTTGGAGCGGGAACTGGGCTTTTGAGTTACTTTGTGGCACCCTACGTAAAAAAGATAGTCGCAGTAGATAACTCCCCTTCTATGCTTTTAGAGTTTCAAAGTAAATGTGATGCGTTTGTCTGTGAAACAGAGGTGATAGAGAAAGATTTGAGTATAGAGAGCTTGGAAAGAAGTTTTGATGGCATCATCTCTTCAATGACCATACACCATTTAGAAGATATCATCGCCCTCTTTGCAAAACTTTATGCCATGTTAGAAGATGGTGGGTTCATAGCCATCGCGGACTTAGACTCTGAAGATGGAAGCTTTCACTCTGATAATGCAGGCGTACATCACCATGGTTTTGACCGTGAAGCACTGCAACTCATCGCTGAAGAAGCAGGATTTAAAAATGTGAAGTTTGATACAGCGAGTACTATTGATAAGCCACATCGGACTTTTACAGTATTTTTAATGACGGCAGAAAAATAGATGAAATATGTATGGCTAGGTCTCTTTTTTGGGGTACTATTTTGGTCAGGGCTGCACCCTAAAGATATGTTTACATGGTTTTTGGAAGTCATTCCTGCTTTGATAGGTTTTGTAATCATTGTATTTACCTATAAAAAATTCCCTCTCACTCCTCTGCTTTATACATTGATACTCGTGCATATGATTATTTTAATGGTAGGTGGGCACTACACGTATGCTGGAGTACCTCTCTTTGACTATATAAAAGAGGTTTTTGACCAGACACGTAACAACTATGATAAGGTAGGACATTTGGCACAAGGGTTTGTCCCTGCGATACTTGCCAGAGAGATACTGATACGTAAAGAGATAGTCCATGCATCACAATGGTGGTTAAATTATATAATATTAAGTATTGTTTTGGCTTTTTCTGCATTTTATGAGCTTGTGGAGTGGTGGGTAGCCCTGGCAACAGGAGATGATGCAGAGGCTTTTTTAGGTACACAAGGGTACGTTTGGGATACCCAGTCAGATATGATGTATGCCCTTATAGGAGGTATCAGTGCCCTGATACTTTTGAGTCGTTGGCATGACAAACAACTCAAACGGTTTAGTGCTTAGCTATCTCCGCTACAATGACTCCTCTGAGGTCACCCTCTTTAAAGTTGATAGCTTTATCCTGAGGATAAGCACTTTGTAATGCTTCCGTAATTTGTGATGAGAGTCTTCTACCATGACATTTTAAACAAACAGCTTGAGTAATGAGTGGTTTATAAACACGTGTCACATCTCCTTTTTCTACTACTTTAATGTCTTTAGGTGAAAATGTTTTGTTATCTATGGCTTCTTGATAGGCATTCATTATTTTTTCATCAGTAGCATCAGGTTTATTTGTGCTTTCATTTCTGATTTTAAGTGCAGTTCTTCTGACTTTTGCATACACAGGAAGCTTTGCATTCACTTCTTGTGTAATTCTGTTGGCACTTCCTGTACAAAAAGCTAAGGCTTCAAGTCCACTAGGATCTTTTTGCATATGTGCTTTGAGTTCAGTTTTGAGTGCCCCACCTAACATTTTAATGTACTTGACCCCTTCTTGTTTGATAGAGAAATTTTCTGTTGCCATGGCAGAGCTTACCAGAAGTGCAGAGAGTAAAAGTGTATGTATTTTCATTGAGCGTCCTTATATTTTTTATGATTATAGACTAAAAAGATTAACTTATCTTAGTGGCAGTTAAAAATAAGTAATATTTTCCTGTAATGGTGACTCTATACTTTTTTTGTTGGAGGTATTTTTTTGCAAACATAATGTCATTACATACTAAGCTCATTTCATTCATGCTGTAGTTTGGGGCTTTTGCGCCATAAATAAGTTCTCCCCCTATCCATCTGGAATTTGGAAAACCTAGGATAATAGCAGAATCTTTTTTTAAATACTGTTGAACAAGATGCATTAAAAAAGGTTTGTAGTCGATGCTTGGACTTTGGAGTGTACCGATACTTATGAGTAAGTCAAAAGTACTTAGTTTGAGAGTATCTAGCTCATTAATATCGGTTGCATAAAAGGTGACATTATTTTCTTTAAAGAGTCTCTTAGCCTGTGCTATAGCAGACTTTGAATGGTCAATACCCACAAAATTTAATTTTTCATATTCATTAGTATCTAAAGTCTTTTTGATGACTTCAAATTCATCACCTCTATTGATACCAAGATTGAGTATGTTGGTTCTTTTTTCTACGTTTACATTTTTCAGGGCTTGTTGGTAATAATAAAAAAAGGCTGGTTCTTCCATTTTATGTATTTGAGAAAAATGTGAGTCTATGCCATATTTTTCATTTTCTTTATGGTCTGCATGAAAAGAACTTGTTTTAAGTTTTACATAGGTGAGCTGTATATGCTGCGTATCTATAATTTTTGGAGTGAGCATTTTGCATAGTAAGATTTCTGCAAGATCAGACCATGCTTTGTATCCACGATACATATAGGTCTTTTCTTCTATTTCGACGTTGCTTCCTGCATAGGTATCTGAGATATCAGGATTTAAGACCATAAATGTACACATCTCATCTTTTTTGAGTGAGGATTGAAGTATGGGAAGTATTTCTTGCATGGTTTGCTTAGTAAATGTAATCATAGGTAAAAGTGTATCACAATTTAGTACAAGAACCTTCCTAATGTTTTAGGGAGGGAAAAAGAATGTTTAAGAAACATCTTAATTAGGAAGGTTAATGTATAATAACCTTCTAATGTGTACCTTGTGTGTACTTACCCAATCTTCTATGAGGAATGATGATGCCAAACTATCAACTTATCGTCATAGGTTCTGGTGCAGCAGGGATGATGGCGGCTATTACTGCAGCGCGTGAGGGTAAAAAAGTGCTGCTTTTAGAAAAACTTTCCAAGATAGGTGCAAAACTCAAAGCCACAGGCGGTGGGCGCTGTAACCTTACCAATACTTTGGACAACGAAGAGTTCATGCGACGTTTCGGACGGGATGGACGTTTTATGTCTCCTGCGCTTGAATCTTTGGACTATAAAGCCTTGATGGCATTTTTTGCTGATATCGGTGTGGAGAGTCATGCGCCTGATGGGTACCGTGTTTTTCCTATTACCCACTCCTCCTCGACTATCATTAACGCGATGGCACAGGAGATGCAAGATCTTGGGGTTGTCGTACTTTGTTCTCAAAAGGTAGAGAGTTTAGAGCATGATGGTGTGAAGGTCACAGGTGTGGTGACAGAGACAGATACTTTTTGGGCAGAGGCTGTTGTCATCGCCACAGGTGGCATGGGCTACCCTGTACTGGGAGCGGAGGGAGATGGCTACCCTATGGCAGAGGCTGTGGGACATAAAGTCACAGACCTATACCCTGCGATGATGCCGCTCAAAGTCAAAGAGACTTGGGTGGAAAACTGTAGGGCTGACACCATCGCAAAGGTCGCTATACGTGTTGATATGAAAAAATATAAAAAACTTTCAGCCAAGGGTGATCTCATCTTTACCAAGGGTGGTATACGAGGCCCTGTGGTGCTAGACTTCTCCCGTGAGATTACACCCCTGCTTTCCAAGTTTGATGAAGTACCTGTACTTGCTAACTTTACCAAAGGGATGAATGAAGAGCAGATACGCCAACATTTTAAAAATGTATTAGAGAAAAATCCACATCAAACTACGTTGGAGTTACTGCTTACCCTACTGCCTGAGTCTGTGAGTTTAGAGTTGTGCAAACTGGCAGAGGTAGACCCAGTTTTAAGCCTAGCCAAACAAAAAGGTGCCAACAGAGACAAACTTATTCGCCTACTTGTCTGGACACCGCTTACCATCAACGGACATGACGGTTTCAAAATGGCGATGATTACCCGTGGTGGCATACACCTCAAAGAGATAGACCCCTACACGATGCAGAGTAAAAAGCTAGAGGGTTTGTACTTTTGTGGTGAAGTGATGAACATAGACGGCCCTTGTGGAGGGTACAACTTGCAATGGAGCTTTGCTAGTGGTCATTTGGCTGGGAAGTTGCAGAGTTAAGCGGAGCATAACCAACTAGATAACGTCTTTTCTTTAGAATTTAGGGGCTAACCCCAAGTTTGAGCTAATACATAGGTAATACATAGGTAATACAATATAAATAAGTATTGTCAGGAGGATCCTATGGTTAGGAAAATTGATGAAAAAGAAGAGACTAATATAGATAATAATATCAAGAAACAAGGCAACACTCCCAAAAAGAAAGAAAAAGAATCCCGTACGACGGAGACCTTCTTTCGAAATGCCTTACGTTCAAATCTAGATCTTACCACTTTAGCAGACTCAAAAGCGAGTATTCTTATCTCGGTCAACGGATTTATATTGACCGTCATGGTTACAGCCTCGGGTGTGTATCTAAGCAATCCTGATATGATATACCCCTTTATTTCAATCATTATCACTGCTTTAATCTCCATAGCACTGGCTGCAATGGCTATTCACCCTCGATATAAAAAAGAGCTCATGAAGAAAAAGTCTCTTAAAGAGTTCAAAAGTGTTTTATATTATCAGGATATGGCAAATATGGATCCAAATGAATATGTCAAAAATGTGAAAGGAATACTCAAAAATAAAGAAGATATCTATGAACATCTCATTAAACATTTTTATATCTTGGGTGTTGAAATTGCCATAAAATACAAATGGCTCAGACGTGCGTATGCAGCATTTGCATTGGGGCTTTTGATTAGTACGGTATTTGTTGTATTTTCTATGATTAAAATGGAAAAGGAGCTCACACCACCTAATCAGTTTGAAAAGATATTTGAACCATCGGGAGCTACTTTGCTAACGGACGGAAAAGTCTTACTTATGGAAGATGAAAGTTTAAATACCATGCATCTGGTAAAGCCAAACAAGGATAATACTGTTAAAGAGCTTGGTATGCCTGTCATGGATAAAAAAATTAAAAAGATACTGAAGAAAAAGGTGCGAGATGTTGAGGGTGTGACGAATGATGGGCATGATAGAATCTATGCGATTACATCACATAGCACCAACAAATCCCGTAAACGCAAAAAAGCGCGTGAGCAGATTGTGCGTTTTGACTATCATAACGACAGAATAGACAATCTGAAACTCTATCATGGTCTGCTTGATAAACTTTTATTATTGCACCCAAAATTCAAGCAGGCACTTGCTGATTTAAAGTATGGTTCACGAAAGAAACAGATAAATATTGAAGCACTCACATGGGATAAAAAAAGTAAAACGCTATTGATTGGTTTTAGAAGTCCGTTGATTGACGGGAAAGCGCCCATTGTGACTCTTACAAATCCCAATGGTGTATTTGACAATCATGAAAAACCTCATTTGATAGGTCCTGTGCTGTTAGATTTAGAAGAGCATGGTATTCGAGGAATGAGCTGGGATGAAAAGAAACAAGGATATTGGATTTCTGGAGGAAGTGTCGGTAGCCGAAAGGATGAGAGTTTTAGTCTCTGGTTTTGGAATAAAGATAAAAATCAAGTGAAAAAAATCAAGAATATCTCTAGTCTTGGTTATGCAGAAGGTCTGGCAACACTTCCTGATGGTCGCATTTTGCTTGTTGATGATGACGGAAGTATTTCCACACATGGAGCTAATTACAGTCTGATTGATACAAATATGTCATCAATGAAGGAGAAAAAATGAAAAAAATAATCATATTATGTTCTTTTGTGCTTTGTGCTCATGCAGGCACATTTAAGATGGGAGAAATTACGTTTGAAGCAGGTGGACAGATTGTTGCTGATACAGCATGGATAGATGATGATGGAGATACCTATCACGATAGTAAATTTCGTCGGGCACGTGCCTATCTTAAAGGGGATATAACAAAGTTTTTTTCTTATGAGTTGGAATATAGTTTTACTGGTAAAAATGACTGGAAAGATGTGTATCTGAAATATACAGGATTCTCTGGATGGACAATTTATGCTGGAAATATTAAAGAACCTTTTGGCTTGGAAGCACTTACAAGCTCAAAATACAATACCTTCATGGAACGTGCTTTAGCAGACTTCTACAATTCTCGAAACATAGGTCTTCTAATTAAAGGGTATCAAAAGAGTGATAATGATGTAGTGACCTATGCATTGGGAGGATTTGGTAAATCTCTTGATGAGGCAATAGACCACAAGCAAGGCAATAGCTCCTTGGTCGGACGGGCAACATATGCAAAGATTATTTCAAAAAATGAGATATATCATGTGGGATTATCTGCTTCCTATACTGCTCATGATAAGGACTCGGTAAAACTCTCATCAGATATTGGGTCGAGTTTGTATGAGGGCTCCTTCATCAAAACAAAGGTAAAAAAGGTTGACTATACAAAACGTGTAGGCATAGAAAGTGCCGTGGTCTCTGGTGCATTTTCTTTTCAGGGAGAGTATGTTGCCTATGCTATAGCAAAACAATTAATCACTTACAATTTTAGTGGATGGTATGCACAGGCGAGTTGGTTTCTTACAGGAGAATCCCGAAAATACAAAGCAAAAACCGCCGTATTTTCCCGTGTAAAGCCATTTAATCCCATTGACAAAGGTGGATTTGGAGCAGTGGAAGTAGCATTTCGTGTAAGTCAGCTTGATTTAAGTGATAAAGATGAAAATGGTGGGAAAGAGCGTGATCTATCATTAGATATAAACTGGTATTTAAAATCAAATTTGCGTCTCATGGCTGAGTATACGTATGCCGATGAATTGACAGGAAGATCAAAAGATGCAAATGTCTTCCAACTAAGAGCACAATACGATTTTTAGAAGCCCGTTCCAATACCTACAACAACCCCATCGTAAGTTTGGCTTTTTTCATTTCAGAGTTTTTGGAAATGAAAGTAAAAAAAACTTCATTCATATCATAAATGTTTATGGTAAAATTCCACGCATATAATATAGTGTAAGGAAACAACCTTGTTTAACATTCAAAATTATTCGAAACAAAACATCAAAAATGATGTACTCTCTGGGGCTTTGGTTGCTGTGGCATTGGTGCCTGAGGCTATCGCCTTTTCATTCATTGCTGGGGTAAGTCCAGTGGTGGGGCTTTATGGTGCGTTTATCATTGGGCTTATTACTGCCATTCTTGGGGGTAAACCAGGGATGATATCTGGGGCTACAGGGTCTGTGGCTGTGGTATTTGTGGGGCTTGGGCTTTGGGTGAAGCAGCACTACCCTGACCTTGATACAGAAGCACTCTCTATGATGGTCTTGCATTACATCCTCGTTACTTCCATCATCGCAGGGCTTATTCAAATTGCTATTGGGGTGATGAAGATGGGTAAGTTTATCCGTCTTGTGCCTCAGCCTGCACTTTTTGGGTTTGTAAATGGTTTGGCTATCGTTATCGCGATGGCACAGCTTCCTTTTCTTGCGCCTGCGCATATGGAGCAGTATAGCTCTTGGATAGACATCGTCAAAGCAAGTTTTCAAGAGAACTACATCATGTACATCATCATCGTTGTGACGATGGCTACGATGCAGTTTTTACCAAAAGTCTCTAAGGCAGTACCTGCTGGGCTTGTGGCTATCGTGGTGGTGACTTTGGTTGTGTACTTTGGGCATATAGATACCAAAACAGTAGGTGATTTGGCTGACCTTTCTCATGTCTCTTTCCCCTCTTTTGTGATGCCGTACACAGAGATATTTACTTGGCAGTCGATGATGGTTATTTTGCCTACTGCGCTTATTGTGGCATTGGTGGGGCTTATTGAGTCATTGCTTACACTCTCTGTGCTTGACGAGATGGGTGGAGAACGTGGTAGCGGAAACAAAGAGTGTGTGGCGCTTGGTTTGGGTAACACTACTTCTGGACTCTTTGGCGGTATGGCAGGATGTGCGATGATAGGACAATCGGTCATCAACTTTACCTCTGGTGGTCTTGGACGTCTGTCTTCGTTTACAGCAGCGGTATTGCTCATCATCCTTGTAGTAAGCTTTTCAGATGTCATCGCAGCTATTCCTGTAGCAGTGCTTGTTGGTATCATGTTTATGGTGAGTATCGGTACCTTTGAGTTCTCATCGGTTAAACGTCTTAAACATATGCCAAAAGCTGATGCCTTTGTGCTTATCACGGTGACTATCATCACAGTACTTGAAGACTTGGCAGTAGCAGTTATAGCAGGTATTATCATCTCTGCGCTTGTCTTTGCATGGGAGCATGCAAAGATCATCGCACGTACGAAAGAAGAAGATGGGAAGAAAGTCTATGAACTTGATGGGCCTCTTTTCTTTGGTTCGGTAACATCGTTCAATGAACAGTTTGATGTAGAAAATGACCCTGATGTTGTAGTGATAGACTTTAAAAATGCAAGAGTAATGGACTCTTCGGGTGCTGAAGCCATAGACGGCTTAACTGAAAAATATAAAAAATTAGGTAAAAAGCTGACACTGCGCCACCTCTCGGAAGACTGTAAACGCATGCTCAAAACAGCTGGTCCTTTCTGTTCGTATGAAGAAGATGATCCTACATATAAAGTCGCTGCAAACGTGTAACTCTTATACGCTAATTTTCTAGCGTATATTTCTTCTATTCTTGATGTAAAACAATTTTTTTATGTTCTTTTATGATATTATAAAATAAGTTAATCTAAAAGGATAGTATTATGTTTCATAAAATCATCATTATTTATTTCATTTTTATTACAGCTATCATTGCAAGAACTGGCTTTGAATATGAAGGGATTCCTATCAAGGTATTAAATGATAAAGGTAAAATCGAAAATATCATTGTGAAGCGTGATATCCCTGAAGTATGTAGAAAATTACCTATCAATAATAATATGGTATGGACGGGTAATTATGCTAATCCTAAAGTACCAGATGCATGTAAATCTACCTATGTACATACTACAGGAAAACTCCTCCCTATGCAGTTAGATGAAGAGATAGAGACTTATGGTGAACTTGAAATTTTAGCTTTTATGAAAGAGATGCAGAAAGATCCAGATATGCTACTCATAGATGGACGTAAGCAAGAATGGTTTGATTATAGAACCATTCCAGGTGCTGTAAATATGCCTTTTCATCACTTTAAAGAGCGTGAAGCATTTGAGTTCGAATTTGAACATGATTTACTACATTTGGGTGTTATTATAGATGATAATGACGAATATGATTTCAAGAAAGCAAAAACCATTGCAGTATTTTGTAACGGCCCTTGGTGTAGTCAATCTGTGGCGATGATAAGTGCTTTATTAGAGATAGGATATCCTGTCGAGAAGATAAAATGGTATCGTGGGGGTATGCAAGATTGGTTGGCCGCAGGAATGACGAGTACACGAAAATGATGTTAACGTATAAACATACCTGCCATAATGAGAAAAAAAGGTAACATAGCCACGGCATAGATATTTTTTTGTGTTTTTATCACTTTGATAATACCCCAGAAAAATAAGATGATACTCACTAAAAGTAGTATAATCAGTAAACTATTTGGCATCTTATTTTTCCAACTCTTCACGCCCTAGTTTGTCCACCATCTTGATGCTTTCGAGTGCGTTGGTGAGTATCTTTTTTGTAGAAGTGAGGGGCTTCATATGAAGATTGGTTTGCTTCTTGTCTAGACTTTCATCCATCAGCACGTCCATCACCTCTTTTTCTAGTTCTTTCACTATTTCGTTCAGCTTTGATTCTATAAATTCAATATTCATATTAAATAGTATACTCCGTATATACGTTACTTTGACTTTGGTCTAAAGATTTTAATCACTTCTTCATCGGCTTCCATAAAGCTACCGCCTATAAGGTCTATACAGTATGGAACTGCAGGGAAAACAGCATCTAAACACTCTCTAATAGACTTAGGTTTTCCTGGTAGATTGATGATGAGTGCACCATTACAGATACCTGCTGTCTGACGCGATAAAATCGCTGTGGGAACATACTGAAGACTTACCGCTCTCATCTGCTCGCCAAAACCGGGTAAAAGCTTTTGGCAGACATTTTCAGTGGCTTCGGTGGTCACATCTCTCATGGCTGGTCCTGTACCACCTGTGGTGACTATGAGGTCACAGTTTTGATCACGAGATAGTTCTACCAACGTAGTCTCAATAAGACTTTGCTCATCTGGAATACATCTATACTCATATTCACACTCATTAAGAAGATACGCTTTCATTGTATCCATGATGGCCACACCAGAAATATCTTCATAAATACCTTGAGAAGCTCTGTCACTTGTTGTTACTACACCGATTTTTATCTTATCCATTATGTTTTTGTATCCTTTAAGTCTTTGAGGGTACTATAGCTTAGTTGAGCTTAGAAAATTACTATTTATAGAAGTAAGTTTTTTATGATAAATTTGAGTTATAATACTTTACATACATATATAAATCATGCGCCAAACTTACTGTGAAGTAAGGACGGAAAGCTATGGGTCTCATGCAGATTGCCAAGTTGCTATATATCAGTTTATACTACTGAGGGGGAGAGCAGTGCTTGTTAAAACGATGAGGCTTATAGTAGAGTATTTTCAAGAAGGTTTTTATACCAAGGAAAATAATGAAGAAGCCTTAAAAACATATCTTATTTATAGTTTTTCTTTAGTTGGATTTGTTTTTATTTTTGGACTTGGTTTAAAAGGAATGTATACATCAACACATACATTGACAGCTATCTTATTGGGTGGAAGTGTTGTCTTGCTTTTAAATCTTTTTTATTTAAAACGGACAGAAAATTATATTCTCTCAGGATATGTGGTTCTTTATCTCTTTTTTGCCTTGATGCTCTATCTTATTTATTCTGGTGGGGTAGACAATACAGGACCTCTTTGGATTTTTTGTTTACCCCCTGTTGCACTCTATATTCATGGACTTCAAAGAGGTTTACTTGATCTGAGTATCTTTCTCTTTCTTGCGACATTTATTTTATTTTATCCAGATAGAAATTTTTTAGAAGCAGACTATACAGCCGCTTTTAAAGTGCGCATTATTCTCTCTTTTCTTTTGGTGGCATTCCTCTCTGCTGTTTATGGATATTCCCGAGAAAAATCATCGCAAAAGATGACAAAAATGAGAAAAGATTTAGAGTTTTTTCTCAGACGAGATGAATTGACAGGTTTATATAATAGACGTGGATATCAAGACAATATCAATAAAATACAAGATACCCATGGTGCCATACTTATGTGTGATATTGACCACTTTAAAAAAGTAAATGATACATATGGACATGATGTCGGTGATTTTACCATTAAAGAAGTCTCAAAATGTATAAGAAATAATTTACGAAAACAGGATGTAGCCGTAAGATGGGGAGGAGAAGAGTTCTTTATATTTCTTGCTGAAACCAGCACTAAAAATGCTTACTTGGTCAGTGAAAAATTAAGAGAATCTATTGAAAATTTGACCATACGCTACAATGAAGATATTGCTTTTCATGTAACATTAAGTATAGGAGTTGCTTTAGTGAACGAATACATCTCTTTGGAAGAGGCCATAAGAAATGCAGACGATGCTATGTATCTTTCAAAAACGGCAGGGCGCAATAAAAGTTCTATTTATAATTAAATAAAAAAGTCTGTAGGTAACTTACCCTATTTTGAGTAAAATTTTATCTAAAAGTGAAGTACTTACTATACGCTTTACATAGCCCAAAAGATAGGTTGCTTTAGTGATATAATATCTAGGTTTTGGTTTTTTTGTAAGAATGATTTTATGTACCACGGCCGCAACTGTGTCGGCTTCTTGATTAAAAGGCACTTTCTTGTGTTTCCCTGTTAGATTTTTTTCATAAGCTTCTTTGAAAACAGAATGTTCTATATCTACATTTTCTTTTAATTTTTTTATAGCTGTTTGACGAAAGTGACTGCTAATGGGTCCTGTATTCAATATAACGGCATGAATATGCGTATCATTAAGTTCTAAACGTAAAGTATCTGTCAAGCCTTCTATAGCATATTTACTGGCATTGTAGGCACCTCTCCCAAAAAGTGCAATAATTCCCAGTACAGAAGAATGTTGGATAATTTTACCATAGCCTTGTTTTCTCATCACCGGGATAATTTGTCGTGTACATTCATGTAATCCAAAAACATTGGTTTCAAACTGTTCTTTGAGTACTTTTGTTTTAATATCTTCTACGGCACCTGCCTGACCAAAACCTGCATTGTTAAACCAAACATCTATTTTTGATTCTTTTTCTAAAACTGTTGAGATAACTTCTTTAATTTGATTAGGTTTGGTTACATCCAATTGCATGGCATGAGGAAATCCCAATGATTTGAGCATTTCTACATCTCTCATATATCTGGCAGTAGGATAAACAGAAATATTTCTCTCTTTTAAGTATTTGGCTGTTTCTAGACCAATGCCTGTACTACATCCTGTAATCACTATGTTGGTCATGGTTGTTCCTTTAAGAGATGTCCTGCATCTTTTATAAAATAAGTTGTTACATCGTTAAAAAAATCTAATGCTGCATGACTATCGATTACTTTATCTTTTCCTCCAAGAAACACTTCGATGATTGTACCTCTTTGTTGTATCTCTTTTAACTTCTTCACATCCCAATGATAAGTCAGTAATGACTCTAATTCTTTTTTACTACCTAGTTCCAAATAGTGTGATAGGTCTATGTTAGATGGATAAGATACATTTTGAAGAAATTGTTTGATATAGGCTTCTTGATTCGTTTCAAAGTAACGGAGCTGTGCCCGAATAAAACTAGCTTTCTGTGTCTGAAAAAAAGCAGGAGAAAGTAGAATCAGCCGATCTACACGTTGTGTTGTTTGATAGACAGACTCAAAAGCTTTTTGTGCTCCAAAAGAAAAACCTACCACACAATACTCACTCTTTTTTAGATAACCTTTAAATAAGTTTTCTTCTCCATGAAGAGAAAATCCACTAAAATAATTCACGTAAAATCTCTTTACACGCATCATGTGTAATATTTTCATGTGTTAAAAGATAGTTTGAAATCTCATTGAGTCCTTTTTCTAAAGTCTTGAGAAGTGCAGTGACTTCTGAGACAGATTCACGTAAAAGGGCTTCTTCTTGTTGTGGGGTTACAATGAAATTTTCACTCATGGCATATTCATAAATGACTTTTCGTACAAGTTCTTTGGCTTGTTGTATGTCTTGATTTGCATTGGTAAACTGCTCACTATAATGCAATTTAGTAGCGATACTACCTGACAAATAAAATTTAATTTTATTTATCAGTTGTGAACGAGAGAGTATCTCATGTTCTTGTGTTACAAGTAGCGTATTTACGATACCTATTTTTTCAAAGTCAATATCTAGCCATGTCGCAATGACTGCTTTGGCTCCTTGATATACAGCTTGAATTTCACGTTCTTTTTCTGTAAAAGAGAGTATTTTCCTTTTTCCTAAGAGCACTTTTTCTTTCACCGCTTCAAAATCCGATGTTTCGACCTCTTTTCTTCCTTCTCTCATCGCAAAAATAGCTGCCTCATTGGTGAGGGTATCTAGTGCAGCAGAGTTAAAACCTACGGTCATACGTGCGACATGAACAATATCTACAGAATTTGGCTTCTGTGCAAGGTAAAGTTCTAAGGTTTTAACCCTGTCAGCCAAATCGGGAAGAGAAATATGGATACGTCTATCAAAACGCCCTGCTCTTAAAAGAGCTTCATCCAGAACATCTATTTTATTGGTTGCACCTATAACAATCACTCCTGAACTCTCTTCAAATCCATCCATTTCTGTGAGGAGTTGATTGAGTGTGGCTTCACGTTCATCATTTCTAAATTCTCCACGGCTTTTACCTACCGCATCAATTTCATCAATAAAAATAATACTGGGTGCCATTTGTTTCGCTTTTTTAAAAAGTTCAGAAACTCTTTTTGCACCCATTCCTACATAGATATGTACAAAAGACGCACCACTTTGATAAAAAAATGGTACTTTGGCTTCTCCCGCAACAGCTTTTGAGATGAGTGTTTTTCCTACACCTGGAGGACCAACAAGCAATACCCCTTTAGGTAAACGGATATCCAAGTCACGGTATTTTTGAGGATCTTTTAGAAAATCGATAATTTCTTCAAGTTCCTCTTTCACATCTTTTATCCCAGCTACATCTTGAAATGTAATATGCGAGGTAAGTGCTTGCACAGGTTCATAGGTTGTTTCTGGTGCATTTTTCTGTGAGGCACGAATCTGTTTGAGTTGTTGCACTCTGTTTTGTTTGATAAGACTATATAAAAATCCCAATGTACCAAAAAGTATAAGTAGTGAAAAGATATCATACATATACGTATTGTCTTCTATAACTTCTACGGGGTATTTTGTAAAAAAAGCATCTTTGTTGATGGCATCTTTATAGATTTTATAGCGTTTAGTCCCTGTTTGGATACGGATATAGTCACCATCAACGATGAGTTTTTGGATTTTATTTTGTTTAAAAAGTGCATTGGCCTGTTTATGCGTGAGTAAGGGATCTGTATCCCTAAGTATGGCAAAAGAAAGAAGCAATACTAAAACAACCAATAATCCTATAATAATTTTAATATTTTTACTGTTTAGTACAGGTTTAAATTTTTGCCTTGTTGCCTTCATGGTTTACCTCCACATCATTCAATAAAACCCAGTTCGCACTTAACTCTTCACTACTTGCAACTTCAACTTTGTTAAAGTACTGGTCAAAACCTTGGTATACACCCTCTTTGCCACTTTCAAGTAAGACTTCAAGGTTACTGTTGTGACTGCGTCTAAAAGCATAGTTTTTGGCTTTTATGAGTGCTGTGAGTTCTCGGTGACGCTCTTTTGCAATGTTTCCTCTAATCTCAGGTTTCATGACAGCACTTGCGGTATTGTCACGTTTGGAGTAAGAAAAGGCATGCACATGTGTCAGAGGAAGTTCTTTCACTCTATCCATAGCGATTTTCCACTCTTTTTCATCTTCTCCAGGGTGTCCGACGATGAAGTCTGTTCCTAGTGCATACCCTTGTGAGGCGATTTTGTTAAAGAGTTCTAAATCAGTTTTGTAGGTATTGCGTCTGTTCATGACTTCTAGCATCTTGTCACTTGTGTGTTGGAGCGCAATATGCATCTGTTTTGCCATCCAAGGCTCGTTTAAAAGTTCCATAAATTCATCATCTATCTGTATGGGTTCTAAACTTCCTATGCGTATGCGTCTGACACCACGAATGTTACTCATCTTTTTGAGTAGTTTAGCCATAGAAGTGTCATGGTCGCGTCCGTAACTTCCTACGTTGGTTCCTGTGAGTATGAACTCCCCAAAACCATTGGAAGCGAGTTTGGATATTTGCTCCAAGATGGTTTCTTCTTTATGTGAACGTGCCGCGCCGCGGACTTGTGGGATGATACAGTACGAACAGGCAAAGTCACAGCCCTCTTGTATCTTGATAAACGCCCTGCTTTTTCCTACAAACTCTTCTACGATGGTCGAGTCTATATGTTCAAGGTCACCTATTTGGTAAAAAGGGTTTTCATTTTTAAGTACGGCATTGATGTTCTCTTTTTCTGAGTGTCCAATGACACCAAAAACTTTTTTATCTTTAAAGAGACTTTCTCCTTTAGAGTGCGAACCGCAACCTGCAAGTATCACTTTAGCATCAGGGTTTTTACGCTTCATAGAAGAGATATAGTTTCTCACCGAAGAGTCTGCACCATTGGTGACCGTACAGGAGTTCACCACTATATAGTCAGATTCTAATTCATTATTGGTAAGTTCATAGTCCTTAAGTTTAGACATCATCACTTGGGTATCAAACTGATTGGTACGGCATCCAAAGGTTTTAAAATAAACTTTCTGCATTAAAATGTCTCCTCGCCCATCGGCATATCTTGTGGTTTAGGCATAGGCTTACGTACATCTTTATCGACGTAGATAGACTGTGTAGGGAAGGCAAGTGTAATACTCTCTTCTTCATGGATACGTTTAATGATTTCAGCTGAAATAGTACTTCTGAGTGTCAATGTTGCAAAAGAGTTGGTCAGATACCATGCTGAAATCTTCATACCATAAGGTTCTATAAATGTTAAAATACGAGGTTCTACATTGGTGTTTTTGATACTATAACTACTTCTGAGTTTATTGAGTTGCTTTCTAGTGATATCGGTATATCCTTTAGAATATTTACGTGTGACTTCCTTGGCTATAGATGCGGCCTTCTGGATATCGGAATCAAACGTAATCATAAAATCGATACCATCCCATACTGTTTTGAGTCCCGCATGTGAGTAATTGGCTATCATATCAGTAAATATGAAGTTGTTTGGAATGAAAATAACACGCCCTGCTCTACGATTGTGCATATATGCTGTAAGTGTCACATCTTCATGTAGTGTCATGCGAAGCATAGAGATATCAACAATATCACCGATATACTCAATATTTCCTCTTTGAAATTTAACCCTGTCTCCCACATGTATGGTTCCACCCATTACGATAGTAAACCAACCCATGAGTGACATAAACCAATCTTTCATAGCAATGGCTATACCTGCAGAAGCAAAACCTAAAATAGTCACAAGATAAGAGACATTTTCTATATAAGCAAGTAGAAGTGTTACGATAGAAAGGAGTATAAATGTAATATTCAGTGCCTTGTTTATCGTATAAAACCTATCATTGTCAGACATATATTTACGTACAAAATATTTAAGAAGCACTAGAAGTAAAATAAAAAATAAAATGACTGCCCCAATTGTTATGGTCTTTTCTATCTCTTTTTTGATGGCACTTTTTAAATTAAAATTGATTTCATCAATTTTCTTTGTATAGACATTTTTTGTGGTTTTAAAAATATCAATGACTGGTTCAAAGGTTTTTATTTTTGCTTGATTTTCTTTGTAGGCGTTTAAATATTGTGTATTATTATGATCTAAATTGATAAGTTCTTTTAAGAGGGTGTCTTTTTCTTTTAATTTACTCATAATATGTTGAAGTGAAGCATATCTTGAGGCATAAGCTTCTTGGTCTGATTTTAGTTTCTTTTGATAAGAAAGTGCACCAATCACAGCAAATGGATTTCCCACTATGGGTACTTCCTCAATGGTAGGTGGGGTTAAAAACTTTTCAAATGGATCTTTCTCATACTCTTTGAGGAGTTGTAATTTTCCAACTAATGTTGTCTTTTGCTCTTTCTCTTTTTCCAAAGTGGCTTTTTGCTTTTTGGTTAGTTTTTTGAGGTGTTCTAAACGTGTTATATCTGCATTAAGAAATACTTGACGTTTTTTTAGTTCTTTGTAGGTGTGATAATTACTATAAATTTTTGACCAAATATTATTTTCAAGCAGTTCTTTGTCTATCGCATTTTTCTGAAGGATGATTTTTGTTATATGTGTATTGTTTTGTTCTGCTTGCATAGGGGAAGAGATATTGATATCACTTGGTGTCTCTGCCATGAGAGAAGGTACAAAACATACTAACGTGAAAAATAAGAGTATTAATCGCATACTGTATCTCCAAAAGTACGAAGCACTTTTTTCACAATCTTCTCATCTATATTAGAAACTATTTTATGCTTCCCCATACCCTCTGGTAAAATAAATTTAATACTGCCTTTGGAAGATTTTTTATCTAAAAAGAAATGTTCATAAAAATCATCTACATCTTTTATAAGATAGTCTGTAGGTAAAGAAGCCTTTTTTAAAAGAGCTTTGACTTCATCTGCTTCATTTGTGCTAAACATATCTAGCTCAACGGCTAAAGCATTTGCCATGACCATACCTATGGCGACAGCTTCTCCATGAAGATACTTCTTATACTGTGTTTCATTCTCTACTACATGTCCAAAGGTGTGTCCGTAGTTAAGCACTGCACGTATGCCGGCTTCTTTTTCATCTTGGTTGACTACCCAGGCTTTAAGCGATACACTTTTGGCAATCATCTCTTTGATAGTATCTACGTTATTGAGGTCTGCACCTTGCAGGTAGTGGAAAAAGTCTTTGTCAAACATCACAGCCATTTTTACGACTTCAGCAACACCTGCAGCAAACTCACGTGGAGGCAGTGTTTCCAAAAATAGTGGGTCAATGTAGACAGCTTTGGGCTGATAGAAGGCGCCTATGAGGTTTTTACCGTACTTGTTATTCACACCAGTTTTCCCACCTACTGAGGCATCTACCTGAGAAAGCAGTGTGGTAGGTATCTGGATAAAGTCAATCCCTCTTTGGTAAAGGCTGGCAGTAAAACCTGTCATATCTCCTATGACCCCTCCACCAAAAGCAATGAGTAAAGATTTTCTATCCAGTTTATGTTCAAAACATTCATTGAGTATATTCTCAACGGTTTCTAATGTTTTATATTCTTCTCCATCGGGTATGGTAACGACATTCAGTGTTGTGGCAGAGATCTTTTTTAAAAGTGTTTGGAGATGGTATCCCGAAACAGTTGGATTTGTAA
>DRQB01000132.1 GCA_011330645.1 Campylobacterota bacterium
TCATCTGCATCAATGGTGTAGACACCACTTGGTAAACCTTCATTTCCCATAGTGGTGATGTAACAGACATCTGCGCCTTTAAGGTAGAGAGAAAGACAGAGTGCTTTTGCCATTTTCCCTGAGGAGAAGTTAGAGATGTATCGTACTTCATCTATCTTTTCCCGTGTCCCACCCCCTGTAACTACGATACGTCTGTCTTCCCAAAAAGGATCTTTTAGTAGTGACTGGGCTACTGTAAAGAAGATCTCACTAGGGTCTGCCAGGGCACCATTGCCCACATCACCACAGGCAAGCTCTTTTTCTTGTGGTTGTACGATGATATAGTCATTGACCCCCAGCATCTTAAGGCTACCTGTGGTGTAGTGGTTAGCTAACATCTGCGTATTGGCTGCAGGTGCGACAATCATCTCTCCTTTAAAGGCAAGTGCAGTTTGCGTTAAAATGTTGTCCGCTATCCCTTTAGAGAGTTTGTTTAGGGTATTGGCAGTTGCTGGAGCGATGATAAATACATCACATCTTTTACCAATGTCTATATGGTTTAGCTCTCCTGCCCATGACTCAGACTGTTCTGTCAGTACAGCATTACGTGTGAGTGCTTCAAAGGTAAGTGCTGAAACAAAACGCTCTGCACTTGCTGTCATCACCACATGTACCTCTGCACCGGCTTTGATGAACAGACGTGCTAAATCACATGCCTTATAGGCTGATATACTTCCTGTTACGCCTAAGAGTATAGATTTTCCACTTAAATTTACTTGCATTTTATGCCTTTCTAAAAAACTTATAAAAGAAGTTTTTGATGCTTTTTTGGTGGGTACGTGAGAGTACCAAGTCACCTGAGTTTGCATCTTTTGTAACAGTCGTTCCTGCCGCTATCATCACATCATCAGGAATAGTCACAGGGGCAACAAGTTGTGTATCAGAACCTACAAATACATTTTTACCTATTTTAGTTTGATATTTATTTTTTCCATCATAGTTACAAGTAATGACTCCAGCCCCAATGTTTGAACCTTCTTCTATTGTGGCATCACCTAAGTAGGCTAAATGTCCCGCTTTGACACCCGTAAGCGTGGATTTTTTAACTTCTACAAAGTTACCAATATGTGTATCAATAAGCTTAGAATTAGGTCTCACACGTCCCATTGGCCCTACATCAGAGTTTTCGATATGTGAATCTTCTATCACAGAATTTGTTTTAATATGTGATGTAATAATATGTGATGCACCTTGAATACTCACACCATTTTCTAACAAACACTCCCCTTCAAAAGTAGCACGTGAGTCTATGTATATAGTCTCAGGTAAACGCATACTCACTCCTGCTTTCATCCATGCTGTTTTAATACGACGTTGGAGTATCTCTTCGGCATGCGCTAAATCAAGTTTAGAGTTTACCCCTTTAAACTCTTCTTCATCTACGATGACAGGATGAACTATTTTCCCATCATCCACTGCCATTTTGATGATATCTGTGAGATAGTACTCTGCTTGGGCATTATGATTATTAAGTGCTGGGATATAGCTATCGAGTATCTCTTTTTTGACACAGTAAACACCTGCATTGACAGTCTGTATCTCTTTTTGTGCAGGGATACAATCTTTTTCTTCTACAATTTCTTGTACATTACCATTTAAAATGACGACGCGTCCATATCCAGAAGGATTATCAAGTTTAATCACAGACATATTGATGTCAGCATCTCCTTGAATAAGTGATTTTAGTGCATTCATAGTCACAAGTGGCATATCACCATTAAGAATGAGTGCCTTTGTATGTTTAACAGAAAACCCCTTCATTGCACCTCCCGTCCCAGGGTATTGTTCCGCATCTTGCATATGAAAATGTATACCTTCGTAATGCTTTTCTATTTCAGCTTGTATACGTGCTGCTTGATGATAAAGTACTACAGTAATATCATCAGATATCTTTTGCGCAGCATCGATTGCATGAAAAAGCATAGATTTTCCAGAAATTTCATGAAGTACTTTTGGTGTGGTAGACTTCATTCTTGTACCTTGACCTGCTGCTAATATAACGACGGATATGGACATTCTTGTTCCCTTTACGATAAAATACTAAAATTATTTAATTATTGCGATTATACCTAATTGTAATTAAAGGCATAAATTTGACATGTAAACATTTTGGAACTTGTGGCTCTTGTGGGCTTTATGATACAAGTTATGACGTACAATTATCAGACAAAGAAAAACGCGTTTCTACACTTTTATCACCATTTTATAAAGATAAACTAGAAGTATTTGATTCTCCCACTTCACATTATAGAGCCAGAGCAGAATTTCGCATCTGGCATGAGGGTAGCAGATGTGATTATGCTATGGGGAATATCACGAAAGATGGGGCTATTAACATAGAAGAGTGTCCTAAAGTCATTGAGGCTATTGAAAAACGTATGTGGAAACTTCTTGATAGAATTAATGATTCGCAAGAGGTACTCAAACCTAAACTCTTTGCAGTAGAGTTTTTAGCAACGACAACTGATGAGTGTTTGGTCACGATGCTGTACCATAGAAAGTTAGATGATACTTGGCGTGATGAAGCCAAGCTTTTAGAGAGCGAGTTAGACTGTAAAATAATGGGAAGAAGCCGTAAACAAAAGGTGCTTCTCTCAGATGAGTTTGTGACTGAAAAATTAAACATTGATGGTAAAACATTTACCTATGTACAGTATGAAAGTGGTTTTACCCAACCAAACCCTAGTGTGAATGTAAAAATGATTGAGTGGGCTATAAAGCAGGCTAAAAAAGTAGGCTATGGCGACTTCTTGGAGTCATACTGTGGTTTAGGAAACTTTACCTTACCACTTTCTCATTATTTTGAAAAGGTGTTGGCAACAGAGATTTCTAAGCGTTCTATTTATGCAGCACTTGAAAACTGTGCACTCAATGGTGTAGAAAATATTATTTTTGCACGTTTGGCTTCAGAAGAGATGACAGAAGCACTGAATGGTGTACGAGCATTTGAACGTTTAAAAGAGATAGATTTAAAATCTTACAACTTTTCTACTGTGTTGGTGGACCCACCAAGAGCAGGCTTAGACAAAGGAACGATTGATCTTATCTCAAAGATAGAAAATATTATCTATATCTCCTGTAATCCGGAAACATTAGCCAGAGACCTTGAGACTTTATCTCAAACACATATTGTGAAAGAAGCAGCCATGTATGATCAGTTTCCTCATACCTCACATGTGGAAAGTGGTGTTTTTTTGCAGAAGATTCTTTAAGAAGGAAGAGGATTTTTAATTTGACATTTTTATGCTAGAATATAACATAGTTTGATTCTACTTAAAGGTGGGAATATGGAGTTGACGTATAACGTACTCATAGTCGATGATGTGGTTGATAATATTCAAATAGCAATGAATATGCTCAAAGAAGAAAATTATAATCTTACCTTTGCTCTTTCTGGTGAAGAAGCATTATCTCTCATAGAAAACAATAGTTATGATATGATTCTACTTGATATCATGATGCCTGAAATCGATGGATTTACGGTATGTGCACGTATCAAAAAAATACCAGAATACGAAGATGTTCCTATCATATTTTTAACAGCCAAAAATGATATAGATTCTGTGTCACATGCCTTTTCTGTAGGGGCAGTTGATTATGTTTCGAAACCTTTTCATGCAGAAGAGTTACTTGCTCGTGTCCGAAACCACCTTGAATTGTATCGGTCCCGTTTGGTATTGAAAAATAACCATTTAACTTTACAAATAAAAGCAAAAGAAGAAAAAGAAAGACTATTAACAGAGTTGGAAGAAGGACAGAAAGAACTGATATATATTTTAACAGAATTAATAGAGTCAGCCTCTCCTGAAACTGGGCAACATATAAAACGTGTTTCTGAAATATCAAAACTTTTGGCATCATATCATCCAGCCATAGATAAAAATGATGAAGAGATTATTTTTCATGCAGCACCGATGCATGACATTGGTAAAGTCACTATTCCTCATGCCATTCTCTCAAAACCAGGAGCACTAACAAATGAAGAGTTTGAAGTTATGAAAACACATGCTTCAGCAGGGCATCAGTTTTTAAAGAATTCACAACGCAAAATCCTTAAAACAGCTGATATCATTGCTTCTGAACATCATGAAAAATGGGATGGTACAGGATATCCACAGGGATTAAAAGGGGAAGAGATACATGTGTTTGGACGTATCGTTGCGATTGCAGATGTCTTTGATGCACTGACACATAAAAGATGTTATAAGGAGGCCTGGAGTATTGAAGATTCTGTTGCTTATATGTTAAAACATAAAGGAACACATTTTGATCCGATGTTGATTGATATATTTATGGAGCATTTGGATGAATTTGTTACTATCGTACATCCTTAGAGTTTTTCTTTTTTTTGCGTTTACCTTTTCTTTTCTTTCTGCATTGGATTTGACTTCACAAGAAAAAACATGGATAGCGCAACATAAACAAGTGAGTGTTGGTGTTGATACCTCATGGGAACCTTTTGATTTTATAAATGATAAGGGTAAACATGATGGTATGAGTGAAGATTATCTACGGCTTATTAGCCAAATAACGGGATTAGATTTTAGTATAGCACAATATCAAAAGTGGACAGAGGTCTTAGCTGCTGCAAAATCAAAACATCTTGATATGATAGCTGCACTTACTCCAAGCGATAAACGAAGTGAATATCTAAATTTTACAGATCCCTATATGAAATATGCATTTGTTTTAGCCACAGCGGATAATAATAATTTTTTTTATGATATATCTGATTTTAATGGTAAGCGGGTAGGGGTTGTTAAATCTTATATCACAGAAGAAATTATAAAAGAAAAATATCCTCAAATTAATGTCATCAAATATGATAACTTAACAACATTACTGAATGGACTTGCTAACAATGAAGTTGATGCAATATTTGATAATGCAGTATCTTTGGCCTATCATATTAAAGAAGAGGGCTATGCAAACTTTAGAATGCTAACCATAGGAGAAGAGAAACGTAGTATTACTATGGGTGTACGTAAAGATAAAGTATTACTTTTATCCATACTCAATAAAGCCTTAAAGAGTATAAGTTCAGAAGAAAAACAAAAAATACGGGACAAATGGGTCTCTTTTCAATACGATAAGACCATGGACTATTCACTTGTTTACAAAATTTTAGGTATTTTTCTATTATTTGTTTTAGGAACATTTTATTGGTATCGAAAACTGATGGAGGAAGCTAAAAAAAGAAAAGAAAGTGAAGCACAAATGCGCATGCTTATCGATAACATACCACTCAATGTCATTGTAAGTGGTTATGATGGAAGTGTTTTTAGTGCCAATGCTTTTGCCCTTCAAACATTCAGTATTGCGCCGGAAGATATTTATTCTCATAATGTAATGGAGTTTTATACAGATACTTTAGAAAGAGAAGATATCATAGAAACGATAAAAAAAGAAGGAAAAGTAAGTAATCGTATTGTAAAGTTTCGACGTTTAGATAGCAGTGAAATGGATATTATGATTTCTATTATTCCTATAGTCTATGATGGGGAAAAAGCTTTATTAAGTATTATGGTGGATCTCACAGAACGTATAGGTATGGAGGAGGATTTACGTAAAGCCAAAGAGATAGCTGATTCTGCTAATAAGTCAAAATCAGAGTTTTTAGCCAATATGTCACATGAAATTAGAACACCAATGAATGCGATTATAGGATTTACAGAACTTTTAAATGAAGAGATTAAAGAAACACGATTGAAGGGGTATGTAAAAACGATTAAAAATGCTGGATATACTTTACTAACACTGATTAATGATATCTTAGACTTATCTAAAATCGAAGCAGGAAAACTTGAAATTCGTAAACATGCAACTAATTTATATGATTTGAGTGAAGAGGTACTGAGTATTTTTATTATGTCTGTACGTGACAAAGATGTAGACCTTATTTTAGATATTGATTCAAATCTTCCTAAAAGTATACTGATTGATGATGTACGATTACGACAAATTCTTGTTAATCTCATAGGAAATGCTGTGAAATTTACAGATGAAGGGTATATCAAATTGAAGATATCTGCCTGTAATGTAGATGACCATTTATCAAAACTTGATTTAGAAATTATTGTTGAAGACACAGGCATTGGTATCTCTGAAAATCAATTGGAAAATATATTTCAATCCTTTGAACAACAAGAAGGACAAGATAGTCGTAAATTTGGTGGAACAGGTTTAGGCCTTTCTATCTCAAAACGTTTAACTGAAATGATGGGTGGGAAAGTATCTGTCAAGAGTATCAAATCAAAGGGTTCAAAATTTTTCTTATACTTTAGTAATGTAGATATATCTTCTATACAAATGCTAAATAAAGTAGATGATAATAAAAGATTAAAAGCAAAAAATATACGCTTTAAACCAGCAAAGATACTTGTAGTAGATGATATCCAAGATAACAGAGAATTGATTATAAAAAGTTTTGAACATACTTCTTTAAGTGTGACCACCGCTGTGGATGGTTATGATGCGATAAAACAGTATAAAGAAGAACAGCCAGATATCATTCTCATGGATATACGTATGCCAAATATGGATGGTTATGAGGCAGCGAGAAAGATACGAGAGTTAAATAGTACAGTGCCAATGATTGCATTGACTGCATCCCTCATGAAAGATGAATATGAACGTACTAAAAGTAAAGATTTTAGTGCATATTTGAGAAAACCTGTACTTAGAGATGAGCTCTTTTTAGAATTGAGCCATTTTTTGGCTCATGATAAAATAGAAGTTATCCCTGAAGAAAGGCAAATGAGTGAGACATTTGACTTATCAGAATACACACTTTTACATAGAGTTAAAATTGTGGATGAAATGCAAGAGATAATCCAGCCTATTTATGAAAAAGCAAAAAGTAGTAATAATATAGCTGAGATAAAAGCCTTTACTGAAAAGGTAAATCTCTTAGCAGAAAAGTATCATATAGAAATATTACAACGCTATGTAGTCAAATTAGATGAAGCAATAGATATTTTTGATATTGCTCAAATTCAAGCTTTACTTGTAGAGTATAGTAAGATACAAATTCAATGGGAATCACTTTAAAATTTAAAGTTTAGATTACTTACATCATATTATGCTGTTGCATATGAATAGGCATTTTTATCATAGTATGATATTACTCTATCCTTAATACTATAATAGATAAAGTAAATTTGAATACTTTATTGATACTCTCATACGGAAAGAAACATAAGTATTTAATACGATATGAAAAAGATTTTAGAAAGAAGTTTTCCCCCTGCATAAAAGCAAGGGAAAGTGTCTTACGAAATGGTAAGGGAATTACTTCCAACCATCCGTAACTACTTTTGTAGAGTTTTTGTAAGGGTACTTTTTCACTAGTTTTTTGACTTCTAGTTTTTGGTCGCCTTCTCTCATAAAGTGAGCAAGTGTTACTGAAGCCCAGTAATCTGTTGCATATTTAGTACCTTCAAGTTGAACCGGTACACCATTTTTGTTTACAGTGTGACATGCAGAACACGTAATAGGTCCAGCATACTTACCATCTGGTGAGTACTGAA
>DRQB01000133.1 GCA_011330645.1 Campylobacterota bacterium
AGTCCCCTTTTTGCTCTTTTTGCCCTACCGGATTTTTACCTAAAGAGACAGGTATAGTTTGTTGTATCGTTCCATTTTTGTAGAGATACATCTTACGCTCTTTCTTAATCACTACAATACGGTCTATCCCACCATCTTCAGCATAATCTGTCGCTTCAAGTAATTCTTCTTGACACTCCTTGAGACTATAATGGTCTTTTGGGACATCTGGTTCACATCCGGAGAAAATAAGTATCGTAAAAATAAAAAATAGGGTTTTAATAGTTAGGTTTTTTGACATAGAAGTATTCTAGCACAAGTAAAGTATGAGGTGTAAGAGAAAAAGGGAAAAAGAAAAGTGTATAGAGGAATATGGGAAGAAGCACTCATAAAGAGTGCTTCAAAAGAAACTTAACAAGCTGCCTTAGCTGCTGCGATTGCTTCTTCATAGTTTGGCTCTTCAGTAATTTCTGGAACAACTTGTTTATAAGTTACTTTTCCATCTTTACCAATAACAAAGATAACTCTAGCAGTTACACCAGCCAAAGGACCGTCTGCAAGAAGTACACCATACGCGTTAGCAAAGTCTTTATTTCTGAAGTCAGAACATACTTTTAGGTTTTCAATTCCTGCTGCTCCACACCATCTTGCTGCTGCAAATGGAAGGTCCATAGAAACTGTAATTACCTCAACACCGTCAAGTGCTGCTGCTTCTGTGTTAAATCTTCTAGTCTCTGCATCACAAACACCAGTGTCTAATGAAGGTACTGCAACTACAAGTTGAACTTTACCTTCTCCACCTACTTGCTCGTCTTGAAGCATTGGATCACAGTTTACTACTGTTACTACTGGTGCTGTATCACCTACGTTAATTTCTGTACCACCAAGGTTACATACGATGTCATTTTTAAATGTTACTGTTGCCATTTAATATCCTTTAAATTGTTTTGTAGATGCATTATGACCTAAATAGGATAAATTTAGTCTTAATTAAATTTAAATGCATAAGTCATTCAATGCTATTGATAAAGTGTTACCAATTAACACACTTTTAAATGTTGCCTACACGGGTCACTTTGCTCCACCGCTTCGGTTTCGACGCGACAAACGTAAAGCAGTTCACGTTTTCTTAACGGTTCTCACATTCCAGGAATACGTGGGATTCGTCCAAGTTTAGAGTTACGACAGTACCAACCCCAGCCTTTTTTCATCCAGTGCCCTACTACCGGCATAGGTATCATCTTCCCACCTTTGTTGTCACGATAAACAAAAGCTGCTCCATTTCCCGTATCCATCACACATAAAATATTAAGATGTTCCATGTAACTCTGTTTTGAAGCAATGTTTTGTAACTTCATAGCAATGTTATAAGCTACATTTTTAGCCATTACCTCAGCAACATGCCCCTGTTTTGCTCGCCACTCAGGTCCCATAAGTGAAGCAGAGTCTCCTATGGCATAGATACCTTCAAAACCTTCTATCTCATTGTATTCATTGGTAACAACAAACCCTGCATCACTTAAGGGAAGCCCAGATTCTCTTAAAATACCATGTCCTGTACCTGCAGAGATAAACATTGTCAAGTCAGATTCTATTTTACTGCCATCTTCAAACGCTATACCATCAGAGACAAATGCCGTAATTTTTGAACCCACCTTTTTATGAATATTCAATCTTTCAAACATACTATCCATCATTACAAGGGCTTTTTCACCCATCTTCTGTCCTGGTTTTGGCATGGGTGCAAAAAAAGTAAGTTCAAAGTTCTCACGTACCCCTTTTTTCTTGAGGTAGTTATGGACATTAAACAAGAGTTCAAAAGCAGGCCCACCACGCACAGCAGAACTGTCTTTAGGGTTACCCCCAAAGCCCATGGCTATTTTACCATTATCTTTCAAAATGAGTGCATCCAGCTGCTCATATAATGCGGTAGCTTCTTCTGGTTTACCACAGATAGAAAGTGTATGTTCCATCCCTTTATGTTGTATCTTGTCTTGCCCTAATGCTGCGATAATGTATGTGTACCCTTCCAGTACACGTCCACTTGCCAACGTCACTTTCTTTGCTTTAGCATCAAACTGGCTAACAGGGTCTACAATAAGCTGAAATCCGTGTTTCATAGCAAGTTTATCTAAAGGGACAGAAACATCTTCTCTTGTCACTTCTCCCGTTGGTATCCAGATAGAAGTAGGATAAATATAAAAGTAATCCCTATCACTTACCAAGGTTACTTCTATCTCTTGCTTACGTAAATAAATAGCTGCTTCAACACCCGCAAATCCACCGCCTAATACCAACACTCTTCTCATATTTTATCCCTTAATACTTCACTATATTGGATATTATCATACCATAAAGTGCCCCTAAAAAAGCCCCAATAGCATGACAATCCGAAGAGAAAACCTCTTCTCATTACGTACCTACTATTTTTTAAGCTTATTCTTCTCTGGATACATAAATACCGCTTGTCTGTCTATAATAATTTTCTCTTTATCATCCACAGCATAAGCAACAATTTTTACAGGTATTGGGGTATCTTTATGTGCATCATTAGCCAAAACTTCACTGGTTTCCAAGATAACAACTTTCTTCTTCTTTTTACCTCCAGAAATTTCAAATGGTTCTGTTGGTCTTTTAATTTTAATTTTATCATTCCCTACAATATCAAAATAATATGTATGTGATTTACGATCTGTATTTGAGAACATAAAGATATAATCATTCTGAACAACGCCATGATCTAGAATCTTATAGAGTCTTGGTGATTTGTTAATATCTAAAAGCATATGCTCTTTTTTACTCCCCATGACAAAAAGTGCCACAAGGACTAACGTAAGTACAGTAAAGTACGCAATCACCTTACCTCTAAAGTAGTTGGTTTTACCCTCATGTCTAAGTGTCTCTTTTTCAGAAGACCATTGAACAAGACTTGGTTTACCTAGTGCCCCCATCACTGTAGTACATGCATCGACACACTCAAGACAGTTGATACACTCTAGTTGTAACCCTTTTCTAATATCAATATGTGTAGGACAAACCGTTACACAAGATTCACAGGTCGTACACTCAGCAGTTGGTTCTACCGAGAGTAACTCTTTTTGTTTTTCAAATTTCTTCTCTCTCTCATACCCATGCCCTTGGTAAATATCACCACCTCTAATAGGATCATACACTGCCATAATAGTATCGTCATCATACAATACAGACTGTACACGGCTATAAGGGCAGATATAGATACAAAAGTTCTCTTTAATAAGGACAACATCTATAATAATAAAGAGGGCAATACCGAGTAACATACCCACAAGCGTCATATGCTCCATTGGGTTTGACAAATATCTAAAAAAATCTTCAGGCGGCACAAAAAACCATAAGAAATCAGCAGCAGCCACAAATGCAAGTATAGACCACAGTAATACAGCAATCACTTTCTTCACTTTATTTTCCATCTTAGACATATCTGGGTCTTTTTGTTTATTCTTGATACGTTTACGAAGACCAAGAAGTTTTGTCTCTATACCATCTCTATAGATTACACGAAAAATAGTCTGTGGACATGCCCATCCACACCATGCTCTACCGCCTACAGCAGTCACCGCAAAAATACCTAAAAAAAGAAGCATCAGTAGAAATGGCATCAAGTAAAGCTCTTGCATATCAAATGCCACACCTGCTAGATGTAATTTCTTTTGGTCAAAACTAAGAAGAAAAAGGTGATTCCCACCTATGGTTATCCATGGCATTGCAAGTGCAATTATTGTTGCAATTACATATGCCCAATAACGTTTAATCCGATAAGATACCCACCCTTTTAAATATTCTTTTGCCTGATTCTTTTTAGGCTTATTCTTTGGTATTTCTTCTGCATTGATTGTTGCTTCCATTTTATGACACCTTCTTTTCATTTAATTTTTCTTCTTCAAACGGACATATGAGTACCACATTATCCATACCACTATGTTCTCTATTTTCTGGCATATGTGTACCTACACCTTCAACCAAATCTTTGATATTTCTCGATTCGATATAGTCTTTTAACGAACTTCTACTCACTTCTAATTCTCTTGCAATAGCACTGACACTCATCCCCTCAAGTAAAAAAGAGACAATTTGCCCATGATATATATCGAATTTTGAATTTGACTTACTTCCTTTTGGACGTCCTATCTGATTACTTCGTACTTTAGCCTCTTGCCTTAAAGTATTGAGCAAGGGAAAGATATCAACCATTTGTGTCTCTCTATTAATTAACATATCTGATGAAACAATCCAAAGATTCACATTATGCGTTAACATACAGTTAATCACTTTAATGAGTTCTTCTGCTCTGTCACTCAAGATAGATAAAGAGGATACAATCACGGTATTGCCTTCTTTCATAGAGCGCAAGAACTTCTCAAACTCTTCTCTTTCCTCTACAAGAAGATTCTTTGTAGCATATTCAACCACCTCTTTGTCGATACTTAGATTTTTTGTCAAAGCAAAAGCATGGATAGCCTGTTGCTGTATCGCCAGTGATGGGAATCCAGGAGCTTGTCTTCTATACGAGTACGAATAAACCATAATAATCCTTTAATTACATCGCCATCATATCTTTTTTGATGATTAAAGTCAAGAATATTTATATTTTTATCGTCAAATTTATCTTTTTCTACTCTTTTATGCTAGAATACAGAAAAAAACTAGGTAATATTTTTGAATTTAACACATTTAGATGAACAAAACAAACCCAAAATGGTTGATGTCGGAGACAAAGCTGCAACAACCCGTAAAGCGACAGCTTCAGGTATCATAGAAGTAGGTCAAGCTGCCTTTGATGCAGTCATCGCAAACAGTGCAAAAAAAGGTCCTGTCCTTCAAACAGCTGTAATCGCAGCCATTCAAGGAACAAAGCAGACTTCCACACTCATTCCTATGTGTCATCCTCTGATGTTGACATCAGTAAAAACAGACATCGCAGAACTTCCTGAACTTCCAGGCTTTAAACTCACCGTGACTGCCAAGCTTAATGGACAAACAGGTGTAGAGATGGAAGCACTTACAGGTGTCAGTGTAGGATTACTCACCATCTATGATATGCTTAAAGCTATAGACAAAGGTATGATAATCAAGAATGTGCAACTAGAACATAAATCCGGGGGAAACTCTGGCGACTTTAACAGATAAAAGGAGAAAATATGAAAGTACTTGATGGAGATACACCAGAAAGACCAGAGATAAACTACCCTACAAAATGGGGATTTAAAATTATTGGTAGAGACAAAGCTGCACTTGAAAAGTGTATTAAACATATTATGAAAGAGACTGGAGACAAAGAACATGTTTGTACGCTTGGAAACCAGTCTAAAACAGGTAAGTTTCACTCTTTCAATGCCTCATGTACAGTAGACACAGAAGAAGAAAGAAATAAAATCTTCAAATATTTTGAAGACCATGACGATGTGGATATGGTGATTTAAGCTTTGAGCCTATGTAGCATCTTGTCTGCACTCAGGCTCACCAGCATAGAGACAATGACATACGCCAAGAAGAAATAAAGTCCTACCTCAACTTCAGCGCGACTCACATCACCTTTATTTGCCGTAAGGTAGACTAAAAAGACTGCCACTACAAAGACATCTACCATAGACCACTTTCCTATCATTTTAAAAAACTTTACAATAGCATGTGCAAATTTACTCTCTATAAAAATAGAAACAAACAGTAAAGAAAGTATCTTTACTATGGGCACAAGAACAGAAAACAATAATATCACAAGTGCGACCACAATATCACCACCATCCCAAAGTTTTGCTATAGAGCCTATGATACCCTTGGATTCAAACGAGAGTACAATATCCCCCAAGTATTCGACTTCCTTGTGTATGGTAACCATGAGTATAGGTGTCATCAAACCAAAGATGAGCGTAATTATTGCTGAGAGGGATGCAAAGATGGTAAAACTCCGTAACGAGATAAAAAAATAAGACACAAGTACCAGTAGCAACACAAACATGAAAAAGTACATAGCTTTTTTTGCTTCCGTCATAGCATACACTTGTTTGGCTTTTATGGTATCCAGTGTGACTTTATCTGTATCTTCATACAAGCCGCCCAAAATACTTTTAGCCAGTTTAGAAAGTTGTCTTTTCGCTTGTTCTTGTGCGCCTTGGTGACTGACCAATTGGGTTGTCTGATTTTCATATGCTATTGCCTGTTTATGAGAGTCTGCCCCAAAATAGACCATCAACATTAAAAGAAATACCAACATCAGATATACTATTTTTGTCATCATGTCCATATTATCGCACCTCAAAATAGAGTAGTAATGTCTTTTGAAAAAAGTTATCCCCATCATCGCTTACCATAACATAACGGTTTTTGCCTACGTGTGCCAAGCCCTCAAAGTTATCAATATCCCAACCTTTGTGACTGTTCATTTTGGCTAACACTTTTGTGGGACATATTTTTTTCTTACAGTTTTTAATGATTACTTTTTTAAGTGTGATTACAAAAGGCTCAAGCATACCGGTATACGACCGTTCCATAATGAGCAGATTTCCATCATCCATGACTTCCATTGCCACCACGGCACTTCTTGCTTCAGGCTCTGCTTTAAAATGCCATCGTTTTCCGCTAAGTGCATAGATTGTCTGGTTCTTTTTGTAGTCTTTTTTCAGGGGCCATTCACTCGCTGTCAATATACCATAACGAGGATGCCAGGCAAGGGATTCAAGAGATTTATTTCTACTCCTATAGTTTTTAGGATTTCTCAACACTTTAGGCAAAGCATATTTTTTTATAAATCTTCCTACCTTTTGACTATTTTTATGAAACCATGCTACTTTAGCATCACCTTCAAAAGAGATGAGCAGTCTTCTTTTCCCATCAAGGGTAAGTCCTTCAGAATCTCTTTTCCATTTTTTCAGTCTTTTACCATTTTTTTTACGGAGTTTTTTTGCCAAAAAAGGTTCAAGGCTATCAATTTTAGAAGAGAACTTAGCACGAAAAGCAAACAAAGTTCCCTTATCTCCCACAAAATATAAAATATGTGTTTTAGTATCATACGTCACATCAGAGAGTTCTGCAAATTTCACACCATCTATTTTAGAGAAAGAGAGTTGTTTTTGATCAAGTATTTTGATACCCATAAACGTATTATGGTCTAGTTTGGGGGCAATATTGACAGAAGAAATACCTGCATAAAGTGACGAAAAAACCCCGCAGAGAAAAAAGAATACTTTCATCTAGTCTCTTGACTTCTCAGGGAAAAAGTACACCATAATAACGATAAGCACTACAGCGATATCTATCGCAACATCTGCAAAATTAAATACAGCATAGTCAAATCCACAATGCCATGCCACATAATCTACTACACCTTCACGCATAAATCTATCATACACATTGCCAAGTGCACCTCCTATGAGTAAGCCCGCAGGAAAAGCATAACGCTTTAAATACCCTTCTTTAAAAATTACAAACAAGAGTACTCCCACCAAAAGTACTTGAATCCATTTCAAATAAGATCCCAAAAATGCAAACATTGAAAAAGCCACACCCTTATTATAGTGTAGCTCCAAGTCTATACACTCACCTGCATGATAATATCCTTCAACAAAAAGCGTTTTAATATTTTGATCAATAATAAATGTACCCAAAAGAACCAAAAAGAAGACTGCAAATACTCTCATTAGGCTAAAGCACCACTAAAGAATTTTTTACACTCTTGCATCATCTCTTCAAGTTTTTTTTCATCTTTTCCTTCAAGCAAAAGACGAATCTTATTCTCTGTTCCAGAATAACGGAAAAGATGTCTCATACCAAGCGCTTCTATTTTCTCTTGAAGCGCATCCAGTCCCTCTATTTTATCTAATGGTCTTTTTTCTTCTACCAAAAGGTTCACTAACAATTGAGGGTAAGATTCATAAGGGTTAAATGCTTCACTGGCTTTTTGTTTTGTATCCACAAGATATGCCAGTGCCTGCAGTGCAGAAGATATACCATCTCCTGTCTTTGCATAATCAGAGAAAATAATATGGCCACTTTGTTCTCCCCCAAAATTGATACCATTATTCTGCATCAATTCCACAACATTCTTATCTCCCACTGCAGACCGATACAATGTTAGCCCTTCATTTTCAAGGTATTCATCCAGCCCCTGATTACTCATTACTGTAGCAACCATTCCTTTCCCTTGCAATGTGCCTTGATTCTTTAAATGCACCGCCAATACTCCCATCAGCTTGTCACCATCAATTACATCACCTTTTTCATCTACCATCACTAATCTATCGGCATCACCATCCAAAGCAATACCTACATCTGCCCGAGATTCTAAAACAGATTTTGCCAAAGCCTCAGGATGCATCGCACCACAGCCTTCATTAATGTTAAAACCATCTGGATTATCTCCCATAACTACAACATCCGCACCTAATTCCTGAAGAATAGTTGGACCGACTCTATACCCTGCCCCATTGGCACAGTCAATAACCACACGTTTCCCCCATAAAGTTGTTCCCCTAGGAAAAGAGTTTTTAATATGCACAATATAACGTCCAACGACATCATCAATACGTTTTGATTTTCCTATCTCTTTACCTGTCACTTGGGCTGCTTCAATACGCTCAGCATCTACATAAATAGCTTCTATTTCTTCTTCTTTTTCACGATTAAGTTTGTTCCCAAACCAATCAAAAAATTTGATACCATTATCATAATATGGATTGTGACTTGCCGATATCATAATCCCCGCATCACATCGCATATTTTCTGTTAAAAAAGCGATAGCCGGAGTAGGCATTGGTCCTATTTGAATGACATCAAAACCAACCGCGGTGAGTCCTGAGACTATTGCATTTTCTATCATATATCCACTGCGTCTTGTATCTTTGCCTACTAAAATTTTATTGGTTCTTGCAAATTGTTTAAAATAAATTCCTGTTGCCATCGCTAAACGCATTGCATTTGCGGCAGATACTTTTTTACCTGCTTTTCCTCGCACACCATCTGTTCCAAAAAGTTCCAAAGTTATTCCTCTAAAATGTATTCTCTCAATTTTAACTAAATATTACTAATATATCCGTTATGCATACAATCGACCCCACTTAATAAACCTTTAAACTTCTTTTAGATATTATTCGCGAACTATTTTCACTCTAATACAGAGGGATAACAACAATACCTAAGATAAGGAAAGACCATGGCAAACAATAAATCAGCTAAAAAACGTATTTTACAAACTGCAGTAAAAACTGAAAGAAACAGATACTACAGAACTAGAATCAAAAACATCGTTAAAGCAGTACATGAAGCAGTAGAAGCTTCTGACAAAGCAGCAGCAACTACTGCTTTTGCAACAGCAAATAAAAATATCCATTCTCTAGTAAGCAAAGGGTTCATCAAAAAATCAACTGCAGCTAGAAAAGTAAGCCGTCTTCATAAAATGGTAAATAAAATCGAAGCGTAACTCTTCAATTTTACTTCATCAACTAGCCTTCAAGGCTAGTTATCTTATAATACTTCCAAATATTCCAACATAAAGTCAATCCTATGTTCAAAGAAAAACTACAACCTTTTATAGACAGACACCATGAAATCACTAAACTTCTAAGCTCTCCAGATATTGCTTCAGATATTACACGTATGACGGAGTTAAGCAAAGAACAATCTGGACTTAATGAATTAGTTGAACAAGCTAAAATCTATATAGAAACTGCCGAGGCCATAGAAGAGAATAAAGAACTTCTAGGTGATGAAGAACTAGGAGATCTTGCAAAAGAAGAACTTGCTGAGCTAGAACCAATGCTCCCAAAACTAGAAGCAGATATCAAAATCCTTATGCTTCCTAAAGACAAGAATGATGATAAAAATATTATCCTTGAATTAAGAGCTGGTGCAGGAGGAGATGAAGCAGCACTTTTTGTGGCTGATGTCTTCCGTATGTATTCACGTTATGCAGAACAAGTACGTTGGAAAATAGAAATCATGAGTTCAAGTGATGGAACAGCAGGTGGATTTAAAGAGATTATTGCCCAAATCTCTGGAGAAAATGTCTATGCTGAGCTTAAATATGAAGGTGGTATCCACCGTGTACAACGTGTCCCAGATACTGAGACGCAAGGGCGTGTACATACTTCAGCCATTACCGTAGCTGTCATTCCTGAAGTAGATGATGTAGAAGTTGACATCAAACCAAATGAGATAAAAATGGACACCTACCGTTCAAGTGGCTGTGGTGGTCAATCCGTAAATACTACAGACTCAGCTGTCCGTTTAACACACCTTCCCACTGGTATTGTAGCAGCCATTCAAGATGAAAAGTCACAGCACAAGAACAAAGCTAAAGCCATGAAAGTACTCAAAGCCAGAGTCTATGAACATATGTTACAAGCAAGTTTAGATGAGTCTGCCAGTCAAAGAAAATTACAAGTTGGTTCAGGTGCACGTTCAGAAAAAATACGTACGTACAACTACCCACAAAATAGAATCACAGATCACCGTATAGGACTCACACTCTATGCCTTAGATGATATCATGAGTAACGGTAACCTCAAACTTATCTTTGAACCGCTTATGGCACATGCAAGAACAGAAGCCATTAAAGAAGCAGGACTCTAAAATGTCCACCTTCACACAACTCCAATGCGATGATGATTTAAAACAGATTATCAAAGCAGCCTTCGATACAGACTTAGACATTCAAGGCTCTTGGGGCTACACTCAAGAGACTGCAACAACTGTTTTATCCTCTCCAGTCCCTTTGACCCAATTTGAGCATATGTTTGCTTCTATGCGGTCTTATGTAGAGATGAATATGACAAAGGAAAAAAAAGATCGTTATGGAAGTATTAATCTCAATGAAATAGCACGAGAACAAGTAATTTTGGATGCACACACCTATGATAAAGTGACATACAAAATAACGGCTATGAAAGAGGACGTCTATGCTGCATTTATTGCGGAATATAAAGAAGGTTACGGGAAAGAAGAGTTTGACATTTCTAAACACTTTAAACAAAGAGAAAAAGCAACACTGAGTAGAGAAGTGACCCATTGGTATGATGTAAGTAACGTTCTTTAGTTCTCTCCAACTTTACTCATCACTTTCAAAATCTAATTTTGTTTCAAAAGCCTGCAAATCCATTGATTTATACGCTTCACTCTCAATGTATTGTAATGCCTTCATAAAGTTTTCAACACCTCTATACCCTATAACACCATACACGATGCTATTTGTGCCATCTACAAAGCCAACAGTAGGATAAAAACTGATTTCAAGAGACTTTGCATAATCATGCTTGCTCCCCTCAAAATCTTTATGTTTAACAGTCCCCTCATCATCAATACCAATATCAAGAAAAATAAAATGTTTATCAACAAAATGTTCAATACGATCATCATCAAGCGTCACATCCATCATTTTTTCACAAAAACCACAACCAAATTTATGAAAAAAGAGTAACAGATGTTTATGCTCTTTATCTGCCTGCTTACTTAGTCTATCTATATCGATTATATCAGGAGAGGTACTTGCGTGAAGTTCTACAAAAGTTGCAGCAATAAAAAGAAAAAATATTACAAGAGATTTAAACATCTGCTTGCCTTTCATTAAAATAATAAAATACCCAAAGGGATACTTAATTATTATAACTACTACATGCCAAAAGGCATATAGTTGATGCAATCAAATTATTTGATTTTTTTCGTTGCGTAAAATACTTCACCTTTGAGTTGCGTGTAAGTAATTTTAAGTTCATCACCTTTTTTCCCAGCAAACTGGAATTTAATCAATGGGTTTTTAGAAAGGAATTGGCTTGTAGATGCATCATATACTACTTTATCACCTACTGTACCAGTAATATGCGTAATAAAATTTGCTTCTTTACCTTTTTTCTTTGCTTGGTCATAAGTAAGCATATTGTGGCTAATAGCAACTTTTGCTTTTACCACACCATTTTTTTCTTTTGCTTTAATTTTCATTTTTACTTCAGTTGGTGTTGCGGCTGCCGCTGGTGCTGCTGCTTCAGTTGCTGGAGCTTTTGCTTCTTCTGCAGTTACTGCTGTTGCAATAAGTGCTAAACTTGAAAGTGCTAAAATTAATTTTTTCATTTATGTTCCTTTAAATTATTATCTATTGTCTATTAATGGGATAAAGGGATTAACCTTCACATCCACCAAGAGCCACTTCTAGTGAAAGTTTCGTTTCGTAAAACTTACCATCTTTACCTTCAACCACGGCAGTAATTGAACCAGATTTTTTCATTTTAATTTTAAGTGAAAAATTCGCTTCAGTTCCTTCTGGTACTTCAAAAATAGCTACAGCTGACTCAGGGTTAACATCTTGAAAGATTGCAATAGATTTTGCAGGAATATCTGTTTTTACTGAAACAGGAATTGCTCCACCATTACTCGCAACTTTTGGAGCTTTGAGTTTAATATCTCCTTCTACTGGAGTAATCTTTCCATAAAGCGCTTCAATCGCTGCTGGTACTGTTTTTGCTGTCCATGCAGCTGGTTTCTCTGCTCTATAATCTGTTGCGCTAACGCTTACTGTCATTGCTGCTACGGCTACAAGACTTAAAATACTTTTTTTCATTTATTTTCCTTTCTAATTTGAATCATAGGATTGAGTTATTTCTCAAACTCATATCCCATTTTATATAATTATTGTGTAATAATAGTGATAAGCCTAACTTATTTAGATTGGCTAACCATATAATCTACAACTGCTTTAATTTTGGCATCTTCTAGTGATGTTCCACCTTTAGGAGGCATACCATTGATTCCATGAATCGCATTGTGATACACTTTATCAATACCTTTTTTCAATGTTGCAGCCCATGCCTTTTTGTCACCAACGGCTGGTGCACCCATTGCATCTGTCGCGTGACATACTGCACATGATGCTTCATAAGTACTTTTAGCTTCATTTCCTGCACTGCCCTCTTTTTTAGCCGGCTTCTCTTTTTTCTCAGAGATAGGAGGATTATAATCACTAATTCCTACACCTTGGATACGTGCAACAATTGGTTTACCATCAAAACAATTTTTCATACATCTAGTTTTGTTCCCACCAAAGTTTTTAGGATTATCATAAAACTTACGTACATTCTCTAAACCATCTTTACCTTCAATTTTTGGTACAAAACCATCTTTATTTGGCATAACAATTTTTAAGAAGTTATCTTTACTAAGTACAAATTCATCATCCAACTCTTCACCATCAATTTTAATTTCATTGATAGAAAGAATATAGGCAACTAAGGCATATGTTTCATCATTTGTCAAAGACATTGGCGCTGGATGAGGCATACCTGTTTTAATGTACCAAAATAACGTACTCGCATATGGCCAGTATGAACCAAAGTTTCTTTTGGGTCCATCATCATCTGGGCTAAGTCTCTGAAGCTTTAAAGTTTCATGCATTTCATACGCATTACCTTGTTGTAGTGCTGGATACCCTGCACCACCTGCACCAAAGTCAAAGTGACATGAAGCACATTTTGCTTCATAAATCTCATCACCCTCTTCTACAGAACCTTTACCTTCAGGAAGTCCTGTACCATCATACATAACGTCGATGTCCCAAGCTTTCATTTCATTGGCTGTTGCTGCTCTTCCAAATTTTACATCTTTGTATGCTTTTTGTGTATTGACATGATAAGATGAAGTCTTACCATTTTTCACAGGGTAAGTCACACCCCCATCAATTACTTTTTTACCATTGGCATAAGTACGTGACGCATCACTGGCTGCCATTGCAGAAACTGAAGCCAAAGCCACAACTGCAACTGTCGATACTAATTTACGATAAGATTTGAACATTGTGTACTTCTCCTTTTTCTGTTACTTCCCATGTGTGAATACCATTTCTATGGTAAACACCTTCTACACCTACTGCATCTCTTTCTTGTTTTACAGATGGCTGAACATATCCTGCATCATCTCTTGCACGGCTTGAAAGGAACAATGGTTTACCATCATATTTATGAATAAATGAGAATCTAGTCCATGATTGAGGTAATACTAAGCCTTTAAGACTTGCTTCTACCCAGTTTTTTCCACCATCAAAAGACAAATCAACACCTTCAATCGTACCCATACCAGACCAAGCTAAACCTTCGATTTCCACGACATCACCTTTTTTAAGGTCTGTCCATGGTTTTTCAGGACAAGGAGAAGTAATCACTGAGTTTACTTCATTTGCATAGAAGTGCTGAATCGCTTTTCCATCATGTTTAGTAAGTGCAGTATATTTTGCTGTTTCCTCTTTACAGTAGTAAGGCTCAGATGCAAACTCTAGTCTCGCTAACCATTTTACACAGAGGTTACCTTCCCAACCTGGGACAAGTAATCTAATTGGGTACCCTTGCTCAGGTCTTAATGCTTCACCATTTTGACCCCAAACAATCATTGCATCATCAAGGACTTTATCAATAGGAACTGTTCTACCCATATGTGAGCTATCTCCACCTTCAGCTAACA
>DRQB01000134.1 GCA_011330645.1 Campylobacterota bacterium
CACGTATGACCCCTTTGGCAAGAAGCTTACCAAAAGTAATGATTTGTGCCACATTCACACGACCATATTTCTCTACCACGTAGTCAAGTATCTCTTGACGACGTGCCTGACAAAAGTCCATATCGATATCTGGCATGGAGATACGTTCAGGGTTGAGGAATCTCTCAAACAGTAATCCATACGGCATAGGGTCAATATCAGTAATCTCTAGAGAAAATGCCACAAGTGACCCTGCGGCTGATCCACGCCCTGGCCCTACAGGAATCCCCATCTGTTTTGCCGCATCCACAAAATCCCAAACGATAAGCATATACCCTGGGAACTTCATAGAGTTAATGATGTCCATCTCTACTTGTAATCTATCACGGTACTCCTGATGTTTCTCAGGAGGAACTATTTTGAGACGTTTTTCCAAGCCTTTTTTAGATTCTTCAACAAAGAGTACAATATCGTTTTCTAACGAATATTCAACATCAGGTTCAGGCAACACTATCCCTGATTCTGCAGCTCTTTGTCTGGCAAATTTAAAGTTAGGCGGTGTGGGGTCTCCTAGTTTTATCTCCAAGTTACATTTGTCTGCTATCTCTTGTGTGGCTTCTAGAGCTTCAGGAATGTCAGCAAAAAGCTCTGCCATCTGTTCAGGGGACTTCACATAAAACTCATGCACCGAGTGACGCAAACGGTTGGGGTCATCATAGAGTTTATTCATCGCGATACACATAAATGCCTCATGCGCATCGGCGTCAGGTTGATTGGTATAGTGCGTATCATTGGTTGCCACTATCTTGATACCTGTCTCTTGTGAGAGTTTAATAATTTGCTTGTCTATACGATGTTGATCACCAATCCCATGACGCATAAGTTCTAGGTAGAAATCATCTCCAAATACTTCTTTATATTTAAGTGCTACACGCTTAGCTTCATCATAGCCTTTGGCACCAAACTTGATATTACGTTCAGAGAGGTTCAAGTTCCAGTTGACTTCACCTTGCAAACAGGCTGAGGAACAGACCAGACCTTCAGCATTGTTTTTTAATAAATCCCAATTAATACGAGGATAGTAATAAAAACCATTGATATACGCTTGTGAGCTTAGGTACATCAAATTTTTATAACCTACATCATTTTTGGCATACAAACAGAGGTGAAAACGTTGACGTACAGACTTGTCACCTAGTTCATCTTGGTTATGGACATAGGCTTCCATCCCGATGATAGGTTTGATACCTTCTTTACGCATTGTATTGTAAAAGTCTATGGTTCCAAACATATTCCCATGGTCAGTCATGGCGACAGAATCCATGCCCTGCTCTTTTATCTTTTTTGCAAGGGCTTTTATCTTATTTGCACCATCTAAAAGTGAATATTCTGTATGTAAATGCAAATGAGTAAATTGAGGCGTGTGTTTTGGTTCTTCTGACATATTTTGACCTTTGAAATAATTGATTCTAATATAGCAAAGGTTAGGTAAAAAAAGATTGAATTTTTACCCTTCTGTCTTGATATGTTTTACGATGAATTGATAGATGTTCTCAAATACCTCATCATGCCCCTCATCAGCGAGCATACTATGTCTTTTACGTGGAAGTAAAAGTAACTTTTTATCTTCAGATTTTACAGTCTTGTAAATGATTTGAGCACTCTCTGCTTTAACGGTAGGATCATTATCTCCTTGGATGATAAGAATGGGGTCTTTTACATCTTTCACCGTATCTTCAACCTTTGACATAACCTTCTCAAGCTGTGACACAGAAGCCAAGGGATGTTTATGATAATTTACATCTGGTTGTTCCGTCTGAGAATTATCTACCCATTCTAAAATACCTTTGGCATGGAGGTGTGCAATCATTTCATTAAAAAAATGTAAAGTTGGTACTACGTAACTCACGCGTAAGTCATGTAAGCGCAAAGCAGAATTGACTGCTATCACACCATCTACTTTGTATTGTGCCGCATGTATGAGGGCAAGGAGTCCTCCTGTGGAAAATCCCCCTATAAAAACTTTATTACACACCTGTCTCATGGCTGTAAAAGCACGTTCAAAGTCTGTCTCCCAGTCATGTGCACTTACAGTAAGTAATGCTTTAGGATCCGTACCATGTCCCCGCAATCTTGGAACATAGACATTGATACCGCGTTCAAACAAATAGTGCGCCAATGTTTCTATCTCTTTAGGGGCTGCCATATATCCATGAGCAAAGACCAAACCTGTTTCATTTTTGGCATCAAAGAGTATGATGGGTGCTCCTTTATCCTCTTTGGGTGGTACTTTTCCTAGGTATGAAACATATTCATCTTCAAAATACTGCCACTCTTTCTTACGTAAGTGTTCAAAGTTATCTTCTCTTAACTCTTGTTCCGTATAAGTACTGTTGTCTTTTGCCATTTGCACGATGGGCTCTTGCCATTTAATCTCATTGAGTATGACTTGTAACGTATTTTTAACCCTTACTTTGTGGAAAGGGTATTCTTTTTCTAACAAACTTCTATCAAACAGATACTCACCATCACTGTCTTGATACAATATCTGTTGTTTCGTTGCCAGCGTAATAGCAGAAGCAAACGGTTCATACCCCTCATCCAGTATCATTTTAAACAGTTCATCTTGAAGTTCTACATGTAAATTATAGTCATCAAAATCACGTAGGGAACGTGCATTTTTGTATATAAGCGTTCGTAAATAAGAAGGACATACCTTCACTGTAGGCATCGTTACCAATGACAAAATAAACATATGGTCAAAATGTATCTGCATTTGAGAATAGACCCTTTTCATCGCATCATTGGTTAAAGTTTTACGTTGCTTATCGATGGTTTCATTAATCTTTTGCTTATCATAAAGTGTTTTTTCATCTGCCATAAATTCTTTTAAATA
>DRQB01000135.1 GCA_011330645.1 Campylobacterota bacterium
AACGACTCTGGCGTCATCACCACAGACATCTACTACAAAGTAGGAAGCCGTAACGAAGTGATGGGCAAAAGCGGTATGGCACATATGCTCGAACACCTTAGCTTCAAATCAACCGATAAACTCAAAGAGGGTGAGTTTGACCATATCGTAAAAAGTCGTGGTGGTGTCAACAATGCCGCTACAGGCTTTGACAAGACACACTACTACATTAAAACAGCCTCTAAAAATTTAGGTATGACTTTTGACTTGTTTGCAGAACTTATGCACAACCTGAAGCTCATTGATGAAGAGTTCCAAAAAGAGCGTGATGTAGTTGCAGAAGAGCGTCGTCTGCGTACAGACAACAATCCGATGGGGTATCTCTATTTTAGAGTATTTAACACACACTTTACCTACCACCCATACCACTGGCTTCCTATTGGGTTTATGGAAGACATACTCTCTTGGAAGATAGAAGATATTAGAGACTTTTACCACAGATATTATCAACCTAATAATGCTATTTTAGTTGTTGCTGGTGATATCAAACCAGAAGTTGTATTTAAAGAAGCTCAAAATTATTTTGGTAAGATTTCCAATGCACATACCATCCCAAAAGTGACTGCCGTAGAGCCAAAAGTGGATGGTGCAAAACGTGCCATACTTCATAAAGAGAGTAACAAAGTAGATACCCTTGCTATCACCTACTCTATCCCCAACTATGAAGATGACGACCAAGTAGCACTCTCTGCTATTTCGCATATCTTAAGTTCAGGAAAAAGCTCTTGGTTTGAAAAGAACATTGTAAATGACAAACAACTTGCCAATCAAGTCTATGGCTACAACATGGAACTCACCGACCCAGGTGTATTTCTAATCATGGCAATGTGTGCACCAGATGCCAATGTTAGTGATTTGGAAAAAGAGATACTCTCAGAACTCGAAAATCTTAAAAATGGCAAGGTAACACAAGCTGAACTAGATAAAGTAAAAATCAACACAAAAGCAGAGTTTATCTACTCTTTAGAGAGTTCATCTTCAGTTGCTGGACTCTATGGAGACTACTATGTCAAAGGAAATATCAAACCTTTACTTGAATATGAAGAGAAATTGGATAAAATTACACTCAAAGATATTCAAGAGACTGCAAAGAAGTATTTCGACCATGATTTCTCAACGACAGTAATCTTGAAAAAAAATTAGGAAAGTTCTTATGAATAACTATATTACTGGTGCAAGTACTGCACTGATTACACCATTTAAAAATGGGACTTTAGATGAGGCAACCTTTGCCACACTTATCCAAAGACAAATAGACAATGGCATAGATGCGGTCTGTCCTGTAGGAACGACAGGCGAGTCTGCAACACTGAGCCATGATGAGCATAAAAGATGTATAGAGATAGCAGTAGAAGTATGTAAAGGTACGAATACAAAAGTACTTGCAGGTGCTGGTTCAAACGCCACACACGAAGCCATAGACATCGCTAAACATGCAGAAGCATGTGGTGTAGATGCTCTTTTTTCAGTAAGCCCATACTACAACAAACCAAGTCAAGAAGGACTTTACCAGCACTATAAGGCTATTGCAAGTGCTGTAAAAGTACCATTTATGCTTTACAATGTACCTGGACGTACAGGTGTTGACATCTTACCGGACACGGTTAAAAGACTTTTTGATGATGTAGAGAACATCATGGGTATCAAAGAGGCAACAGGTTCCATAGAAAGAACTGTTGAACTCCTTGCTAAAGTACCAGACTTGTATGTCTTCTCTGGAGATGATGCCATAGACTTCCCAATACTTGCTAGTGGAGGGAAAGGCATTACTTCAGTGACGTCTAACCTTTTGCCAGACATGAAAGCAGAGTTAGCTCACGCAGCACTTAAAGGTGACTTCAAACGTTCAAAAGAGATCAACGATGAACTTTTTGAAATCAATAAAGTGCTTTTCTGTGAGTCTAATCCTATCCCTATCAAGGCTGCGATGTACATTGCAGGACTTACAGAGACGTTAGAGTATAGACTACCTCTTGTTGCACCAAGCAGTGAGAATATGAAAAAGATAGAAAACGTTATGAAAAAATACAACATTGTAGGAGCTAAATAATGTCAGAAATGAAAGGGAAAACTCTTGTTATTACAGGAGCAACCAAAGGTATCGGTAAAGCAGTTGCAGAAAAATTTGCACAAAATGGTGTAAATATCGCATTTACTTACAACTCAAACAAAGAATCTGCAGATATTATCGCTGCAGATTTAGAGAGTAAGTATGGCATCAAAGCGAAAGCGTACCCGCTTAACATTCTAGAGCTTGATGAGTTTAAAACACTTTTCCAAGCTATCGATGAAGACTTTGACAGAGTAGACTTTTTTGTATCTAACGCTATGATTTATGGTCGTCCGGTAGTTGGTGGATATGGTAAGTTTATGAAACTTCGCCCTAAAAAAGGTTTAACAAACATCTATACCGCAACTGTAGGTGCTTTTGTACGAGGGAGCCAAGAAGCTGCTGTACGTATGAAGAAAGTAGGAGGAGGAGCCATTGTTACTCTTTCATCTACAGGTAACCTTATCTACATTGAAAACTATGCAGGACATGGTACAAACAAAGCAGCTGTTGAAGCGATGAGCCGTTACGCAGCAGTTGAGCTTGGTGACATGGGTATTAGAGTCAATGCAGTATCAGGTGGACCTATCGACACGGATGCACTCAAAGCATTTACAAACTATGAAGAGGTAAAAGCTGAAACCATTAAACGTTCAGCAGTAAACCGTATGGGAAGTCCAGATGACCTTGCTGGTTCTGTCTACTTCCTTTGTACCCCAGAAGCATCATGGATTACAGGTCAAACACTTGTGGTTGATGGTGGAACTACTTTTAGATAAATCTCTTCTTTTAGCTATGGGATATTAAATCCCATAGTATTACTTCTTATTTCATAGATTAAATTTAATTACAACAGCCAATACATAACCTACGCATCACTATATTTCAACAGTTCAAAAGATAAATAATTTAATATGGATAAATAAAGTAGAAATTACTCTCTAGAGAATACTAGAGAGCTAAAAGATTAGAAAGTATATGTTGCACCTACACTTGTACCACTAAAGAAGGCATCTTGTGCATTAATAGTGTCAAAGTTATCATCGTCATAGAAATTGACGTAGTCAAAAAAGATTCCCACACCATTTGCAAGTTCGTATTTTGTTCCAAGTCCCCACTGTACACCACTCTCTTCAAGGTCTCCTGCTTCTGCCTTACCATAACCTGCTAAACCATATACGGAGAACCCGGTAGTGATGTTATACATAGGTTTAAGATAGATACCCAAATTAGTTAAAGTATCATCATATGAGAGAACAGCGGCACCGGTATCTAAATCTGGGTCAGTAAGCGTTCTAGTATAACGTGCTTCGACCCCAATATATTTATTGAAGTAATATCCACCGACCAATGTAAGCGCGTGTCCCCTTAACTCATCAATAGCATTCATACGAAGGTAACTCCATGCACCACCTGCATAAAAACCATTATACTTTACATTGTCATCAACGACAACAACTTCTTTTTCAGGTATATTTACTTCTGGCTCTACAGGTGTTGAAAAATCACCTCCAGCCATGGCAAAATTACTTACGATTGCCAAAAGTGCTGCTGTACTTACTAACTTATTCATGTTTCCCTCACTTGCTTTCTATTATTATATAAATTTGGATATTGTATTCTTTCTTAGCTTAAAATTACTACTTTCAAAAGGGAAATCTTCCTTTTAATATACACTACGCTAAAATTGCAGCTCATTACTCTCAACATTTAGGATTATTTTATGTTTAAAAAAAGTATTTTTATTTTTCTACTTACGTTACTTTTTTCTGGATGTGCAGAACGTGGTTCCCTTGTAAGTGTTCCAACACCACATAAAATAAATGCAAACCAAACAGAGGACATACCTAAACTTGTCCTTCATAATTCTAGAGAAGATGCATTGAAAAAAGGTATCTCTGGTAGCCTGATTCTTATCATCGGATTTATTTTAATCTTCTAGACTTCTCCCCTTTTTAATCTTTATTGCGTTAAAGTTATGCATTAGAACATTAATTTTGGGGATGATATGTCAAAAAGCACTTTTTACTACTTTACTTTACTACTTACTACACTTGTAGTTTTTTCGGGATGTGCCGAGAGAGGTTACCATCTTACACGTCAAGCAAATACACATACACTTACAGCCCAAAGTACTGTTGATCTGGGGAATACCCATATTAGTACACGACATGAACTTAACAAAATGCAGGCTGCAGTCAAAAAAGAACGTAAAAAATTCAAAGAACCTAAAGCAGTAGATACTATCACTGAGATAAATGCGAGAAAAGACAGACTCAAAAAAGAGAAACTCCAAGCACTTAAGGCAAAACAGGAAGCTGCCTTACAAGAAGCTACTTTAAAAGAAGAAAGACGTCAAGCACAAGAAAATCTTAAAAAAGAAAAAGAAGCAGAGCTAAGAGCACGTCAAGCACAACTACTAGAAGAACAAAAAATTCAAAAAGCTGAGGCTAAAAAACTAAAAGAACTTCAAGCACTCAAAGCTAGAAATGAAGGACAAAAAGCAAAAGCATTGGAAGCAGAGATTGCAAAAGAAAAACAAATACAAGAAGCAAAAAAAGCAAAAGCACTTGAAATTGCCAAGATCCAAAAAGCAAAAACCTTAGCAGCCAAACAAAAACTTGCTGCGCAAAAAGCCCTTGAGAAAAAACAAGCTGAAGAAATACGAAAAAACCAAGAAGCCCAAAGAGCAATAGTAGAAGAGGAAAAAAAAGCTAAGATTAAGCGTTTGAAAGCAGAGAGAGAAAAAGAAATACAACGTAACAAGGCAAAAAAAGTAAAAGCATTATCAGCAACCACCGAGCCATTAAAATTCCAACTTATCAATAAAATCTATCACAAATTCGGAACTTCAGAAATACATGGACATGTCATTTACCTCAATAGTGCCGGACAAGAAGTAAGACTTGCCAGTTCAAAAGTATATCTTTTACCAGTAAGCGCAAAGCTCAACAACTGGTTTGAAAACTACTACCTTAAAAATAAAAGTAATCCAAATGACAATGGTATGGTAGCAAACTACCTTAACAGTACCTACCTCAATCTTGAAAAAAACTTTGAGTTTTATGGTGTGGCAGAAGGGTCATACTATGTGATTATTGAAGCCAAATATCCTTCAAGCATGGCACGTGACAAAAAAGTCTACATCGCAAAAAAAATAGAAGTAGGTAAATACAAAAAAATTATGGCTGTATTTAGTAAAAAACTCTAAGGATACTGATTTTGTTTAATGTGCCTAATACCCTTGCCTTTATCCGTTTACTCTTGGCACCTGTAATGTTTTTTTTGCTAGTAGACAGAGATTCTACACTTCTACACACCATACATTATACTTGGTTGGACTATTTTGCTGCCTTTATTTTTGTGGTAGCCTCTGCCACTGATTTTTTTGATGGGTACATCGCTCGTACCTTTAATCAAATCACCACACTAGGGAAAATACTTGACCCACTTGCAGACAAAATGCTCACTTTGGCAGGTTTTTTAGGGCTAATGATGTTAGACAGAGCTTCAAGTTGGGCTATCTTTCTCATACTCTCAAGAGAACTTTTCATCACAGGCTTACGGGTCTCTGCCGTGAGTGAAGGCTTAGACATCGCCGCTTCGTGGATGGGGAAAGTCAAAACGGTGGTACAGATGATAGCCATAGGCTTCCTTCTTATGCAATGGCCAGGCGCAGAACTGCTCCTATGGTCTGCCGTAGTACTTACCCTCTACTCTGGCTATGAATATGTCAGAGATTTCTTTAAAAAAAGATAATTTCTCAAGTTTCCCTTTTTACTGTTTTTGCATCAAAAGTAACACTTATATATTAAAATATTATACTTTTGTTAATTTTCTATTGACTTTTCATTAATCTTTATGTTATAGTTAACTCGTTAAATACAAAACAAAAGGAAAAACAATGAAGTTAACAAAATTAAGTTTAGTAGCTGCTTTAGCAGTTAGCGCGGCATTCGCAGGTGGAGATATTGCTCCAGTAGAACCAGTAGTAGAGGCTCCAGCACCAGTTGCAAACAACTGTGCAAGCTGTGGAACAGTAACAGGTACTGTAAAACTTTGGTATGGAACAAATGATGCTGGTACAAATGACCTTTTCTCAAAAGGTGGAGCATGGGGTGATGCATATGCAGACATCAAATACTCAAGAAAAGTGCTTGACAATGTAACATTAAACCTAGGTGCAGCATATATTTCTACACTTGGTCTTGAAAGTGACTTAGTATCTGGTACATGGGTAAGTCATGGTCCAAATGCTCTAGATGATGCAGCATGGATTAACGAAGCAAACGTAGTTGTAGGACTTCCTTCAGTAAGTTCTTTCCTTAAAATTGGTCGTCAAGAACTTGACACACCATTCTTCTTCTCAGAAAAATGGAGTATTGCAACAAATACATTTGATGCAGCAGTTTTAGGAAACACTTCTCTTCCAGATACTACTCTCATCGCTGCATGGGTAGGTAGAGGAAATGGTGTTAATGGTGCTGGTACAGGAAATGTTGGTCTTAACAACACAAACTTTGGTGGGGGACATGTTAAATTTGCAGGTGATACTAAACCAGCATATGCATTTGGTGCAATCAACAAAAGCTTTACAGACACTACTCTTTCAGCATGGTACTACAGAATCCCAACAGTTGCACAAGCATACTGGTTCCAAGCAGATACTAGCTTAATGGGCTTCACTCTTGGTGCACAATACGCTGGTACAGAACTTCTTGCTTCAAGTGCAGACACAAATGCATGGGCTGTTAAACTAGGTTACGATATGGATGCATTAAACCTTTATGCTGCATACTCTGACAGAAGTAATGATGCTGGGATTGATATCTCTAACATCGCTACAGGTCACACAGCTGGTTCTCAGTCTAACCTTTACACAGAAGCATACTGGAACTACGGTCTCGTAGGTGGACAAGATGCTCAATCATTTGCTGTAGGTGCTTCTTATGACCTAGGTATGGCTAAACTTGGTGCACAATACACTAATGTAGATGGTATTGCTGGTGGAGCTGGTGATCTTTCAGAAGTTGCTCTTACTGCATCTGCAAAACTTGGTCCAGTAAATGCTGACCTTGCATACATCAATGCAGAAGTAGGTAATAACGATTCTGATAACACAGTTCTTATTATGCTTTCTATGCCTTACTCACTTTAATTTTTAAAGAAAACGGCACTATACCTCTTCAGGGGTATAGAATAATAGGTACTCTTTTGAGTACCTAACTTATCTACTTATACTTACACCTCTTTTTCAATCTTCTTATCTCATTTTATTGATAACAACTTTCATTTAAGCTACATTAAGCTATTTTTCACTATACTTCAAATACCTAAAAGATTGATAACTATTATCATTTCTATTTTGTTATTTTAACCTATAAGGAAAAGTTTTGGAACATATAGTCATCGCACTTGCAGGTCAGCCCAATGTAGGAAAATCTTCTCTCATTAATGCTATCTCAGATGCCAAACTCAAAGTGGGTAACTTCTCTGGTGTGACAGTAGATAAAACCGAAGTAGAGTTTACTATCTGTGATGAGGCAGCGTGTAAAAACTACGAAGCCCATATCATCGACCTTCCAGGTGCCTACTCCCTTACAGAATATACCATAGAAGAAAAAGTCACCAAAAGCTTTTTACAATCAGACGAATATGACGTCATCGTCAATGTAGTAGATTCTACAAACTTACAAAGAAACCTACTCTTTACTACTCAACTCTTAGAGACGGGTAAAAAAGTAGTTGTGGCACTCAACATGAGTGATGAAGCACAAAAAGAAGGCATAGAGATAGATGAAAAGCAACTCTCCGCCATACTGGGTGTACCCTGCATCAAAACTTCTGCTGCCACCAAAGAAGGGGTTAAAGCATTACAGTATGCCATCGTAGAAGCCTATGAAAAAGAAGAAACTTCTTCAAAAGTGGTCTACTCTGACCCCATAGAAGAAGAAATTTCCCACATTGTTACTTTTATGGAAGAAAAAAATTATAAGAGTACTGTACCCTACCGTCACTTAGCCGTCAAACTCTTACAAGAAGATGAAGATGTCTACAAAAAAATGCATGATGAACCTATATGGATAGAGCTGCTTCCTATCGTAAGAGAAGGACTGAATCATATCTACTTACATACTGACACAAAAGATTTGGCTGAAATCTTTGCAGATGAGCATTTTGCCTTTGCCAAAGGTGCCAAAATGGAAGTGATGTCCGTAAAAAGTATGAGAGCTAAAAATCTCACGCAAAAAATAGACAATCTGCTTATCAATAAAATACTGGGTATTCCCCTCTTTCTCTTTTTTATGTGGGGACTCTTTCAACTTACCTTTGAGCTTGGGTCAGTTCCTATGGACTACATCGCTGCTGCCTTTGATTGGCTAGGGAATCAAGCTAAACTATTACTAGGTGAGGGAGAGTTAGGTTCATTGGTTGCAGATGGTATCATCGCAGGTGTGGGTGCGGTGATTATGTTCTTACCAAATATTATCATACTCTTTTTAGGTATCGCACTTCTTGAAACAACAGGCTACATGAGCCGTGTAGCATTTTTACTCGATGGCTTTTTCCATAAGTTTGGACTACATGGTAAAAGTTTCATCCCTTTAGTGACTGGTTTTGGGTGTTCAGTACCCGCTTACATGGCAGCACGTACGCTTAAAAATGAAAAGGATAGGCTCATCACGCTCTTCATCATAGGTTTTATGTCTTGTGGAGCAAGATTACCTATCTATGTGCTTTTTGCTGGTGCTTTTTTTGGGCAGGATAAAGCAGGAAATATCCTGTTTATTATCTATATTTCAGGTGCCTTACTTGGTCTAGTGATGGCAAAAGCACTTAAGATGTTTGTCTTTAAAGGGGATGATGAACCCTTTGTTATGGAGATGCCAAAGTATCGTATGCCTTCACTTAAACTCATCTGGCACACTGTGTATGGACAAGCAAAAAGCTATTTGAAAAAAGCAGGGACATTCATACTGGGAGCAGCCATACTCATTTGGTTTGCTTCAAATTACCCCAAAGTTGATGTACCTAGCCACTTAGATGCAAATCAAGTGAAACTCTACGAACTAGAGAACTCGTATTTAGGAAAAATAGGACATGCATCAGAGCCGTTCTTTGCCCCATTGGGTATGGACTGGCGTATGGCTGTAGCCTTAGAGACAGGACTTGCTGCCAAAGAAGTGGTAGTCTCTACACTGGGTGTACTCTATGCTCTAGGGGATGAAGTAGACCAAGAGAGCAGTAGTCTCATCGCACAAATCAAAGCAAACATACCTTTTGCTGCTGCCATTGCATTTATCGTCTTTGTGATGATATATCTGCCATGTTTGGCTGCTTCCATGGTCTTTGCCAAAGAAGCAGGCGGATGGAAATATTTGGTTTACTTGTTTTTTATGACAAGTATTTCTGCATGGTTACTCAGTTTCCTTGCCTACAGAGTCACACTAGCATTAGGATTTTAAATGAGATTAATAGATTTAACAAAAGGCAATAAGGCCACCATTGTAAAAATACACGCAGACAAGGCACTCAAAGACAGACTACACTCTTTTGGGGTGATGAGAGGAGAGGAATTGACTGTCAAAGGCTGTTCTCTTGCCAAGCAAACAATGGAAATAGAAGTAGGTTCTACCCTCATCGCAGTACGAGCCGATGAAGCAAAAATGATAGAAGTAGAGAAAATATAGCGATACACACAATATCAATGAAGAGAATATAATGAACAAAACACTAGTAAGCATAATTACCTTAATGATAATAAGTCTCAATACTTATGCTGAAGAAATACATTCACACAGTGAAGGAAACAATACAGCTATTAGTATAAAAAGTATTAGAGGTATCTTGGGAGAAAATGACCCCATCTTGCATACGCAAGGGCAACTTCGTACAGGATATATACATTTTAAAAAAGCAGGAAATGACGCGACCAATGCTTATGCATTAGGGGGTCATCTCCACTTTCACACTAAACGTTGGCAGGGTTTCGCTCTTGGATTAAGTGCCTATGGGGTAGTCAACCTTGCTAAAAATCAAAATAAACTTCATGTAAACAGTGATTTTTTTGATAATGAAGCAGAGAGCTTTTCACAACTCACTGAAGCTTACTTAGATGGACAATGGGGAGAAACTGAAATAAAAATTGGAAGACAAATTCTTGACACACCACATGCAGACTCAGATGATATTCGTATGATTCCAAACTATTTTGAAGCCTATACACTGAAAAATACAACAATCAAAGACCTCAACTTAAATGTTGGATATATTCGTAAGATGGCAGGATGGGAAAATGGTGTGAATGCTTCTAAATTTGTTAATATAGGTGAAACACTAGGCACACAAAATATTGATGGAGTCTACTACACCTCTGCTTCTTATGATGGTATCAAAGATCTCTCCCTTTCATTATGGTATTACCACTATCATAATATTGCCAATGTATTCTATGCTGAAGCAGGCTATGAGATGCATGTATCCTCTGCCTTAGACATAGTTTTAGGTTTACAATACGATATAAGTAATCAAACAGGGGATGCACTACTCCAAAATCAAGATGCAAAAACTTTTGGTCTCAGTATGGAATTTGTTGCTGAAAACTTGGGTATACATATCCTTACTGCTTATAACAAAGACTCAGGTAATGCAGGAGCTTCAAGTCTCAACCTTGGAGGGGGTGCACTCTTCACTTCCATGGAAGATCAGACACTTGATGCCATGGGACAGGCAGGTGAAGCTTGGATAGTAGGCTTGGGCTATCATTTTGATACACTTGAGATAGAAGGATTAAATGCAGGTATTGCCTATGGTCACTTTGTTGCAAATAATGCATCTAACTATGAAGCAAATGAATTAGATGTGGTTATCGAATATAGCCTTAATGAAAAGTTTTCACTTACTACTGCGTATGCATCTACACATTTTAAACCAGTGGGGATGCAAGATTACAAACAACTAAGAGTCATTACAAATTACAACTTTTAGGATAATTTTAGTTTAGCTTGATAGAGTGAGGTATTAACAGACAAAGGAACAAGCATGGATGAACTCATCAATTTCAACAATGAATATGGTATCAAAGTTGCTATGTTTATAGGAGACCCAAAACATGCGGGTACCGTAAGTCAGGAAGAAGCCAAAGCGCTAAATGCTACCCTTTTTACCTACACCTATGGCAATGAAGCCACAGGAGAACAAATCACACTTTATTGGGCAGTAAATCCTGAAGATGACACTATCCTTTTAGCAAGATACACCTACTTTGGCTCCCCTGCACTCATTGCGGCATGTGACATGTTAGCCCTGCTTTGTAAAAATAAAACCGTACAAGAAGCAACCACAATGACATACACAGGATTAGAACGATTTTTACGTGACAATCCTACAACCCCTGCACTCCCAGAATGTGAACAATATGTCATAACCTTAGCCCTAGATGCGGTGAAACACGCTGCAAAAGCCTATTATAAAGAGGCACTCACCAAAGAAGAATTGATGTATCCCTGTAAAGACACACCTATGAATCTCGCTTCCATCAAAGAAAGTATCAAACTCCATGATATAGAAACATTAAAAACCTTAACCGCTTATACAAAAGCAGGATACCGTGATACAAGCTGTCAGGAGGCACTTTCTGAGTTACTTTTTGTACACAAAGAAGTAGTAGCATTAGAGAAAGAGACTGAATCCAAACTTCCTGACATTCCATTTAGACAGATGGATACCAAAGAAAAAATCGTTGCGATTAACAAAGCCATAGACAAGTCAGTACGACAGTTTCTTGTCATGGATGGTGGAGATATTGAGATACTTGATGTTAAAGAAAATGGCAAGCAAATAGACATTTATGTACGCTATTTAGGTGCTTGTAGTGGGTGTGCAAGTTCAAGTACGGGGACACTCTTTGCCATAGAGAATACCCTCAAAGAACAACTTGATGACCAGATACGCGTCTTGCCTATTTAAGGGTCACCTCAATTTTTAGGTAAATTTCTCAAGTGTTTTCTGAAGTGTCTCTTTGGCACTATGAAGAAAAAGACTACTCTTGCCTGAAAGTTTGCCTTCTTCGGACATAGGTGTAGTAATAAAACGTCCAATGTTTTCTATAAGATTTTGTGTCTCCTTCATTTCAGTGACAGATTTATGATGATAATCGGAGATATTTCCTTTTTGTCCTTCAAAATGAAGTATTCTTTTTAGTTTTCCACTCTGTTCATTGAGTAAGACTTCATAGTCTTTCAATACTTTTATAGCATCTGTAATATGGGCATCTACTCTGTCCATCTCTACTTTACAGTTACTTTTATGGGTAATGTACTTCTGTGTCTCTTTCATCTGTTCTGTTGCAAAACGAAGATTTGAGCCACCTTTCAACCAAACACGTAGAAGATAAACAAGTATCATCACTACTAAAACAGCGGCTCCTACAACCAATCCACCATTTACTGCATCATTAGGACGTCCTATTTGTGTACCAAACCAGCCAAAGATATTTTGTATAGTTTCATTAGCGGGTACTTTGGTGATATTTAAAGTCATGCCTAGTTTCTCTGTAGCCCAATAGACCAATCCACCTAAGGTAACAAGACCTGCAATAAGTGAGAGTAAAATTCCTGTAAATCGTCCTGAACGTACATCTTTAAGTACAATAGGTTTCACATCATCTTTTGCTTCAAAAACTATAGCTTCCTCATCTGCATCATC